>JAYTMW010000225.1:0-11899 GCA_043728105.1 Saprospiraceae bacterium
AGCGAAAGCCGTGACCTTAAAATCTCTACCGTGTTGTTAATGACGGACCAAGAAGTAAGTGATATTTTTAGCCCATCAACTCGGGCCGTGAATATCGAAAAACTGAAAATTGAAACCTTAGAATTGATACGATTTGGACGGCGTGAGCTGATAGGACTTGAAAATATTGAGGAATATACCTTGGCGGCGAGAGTCAGCAAAGCCATCAATGAATTAGAAGATATTTACAACCAGTTGAAAACGCTTTCTGAAAAAGACGTGCGAGACACCCGTTATCAATTGGAAGAACGCAAACGAAAATTGGCTCAAGTGTTGGATGCAGCTCTCGGCGACAAGCAAGCGGAGGCCGTAAAACAGGAGTATTTTTCTCAAAAAAATTATACTCAAAGACTCATTGAAGACAATATAAATCCTGCTTTGAAAGACCGTTTTGACCGCATTATTCGCAATGAGCGAGATTTTTTAGCGACAAACAATAGTGCATTAATACGGTCAAAAATTAGAGAAATGCAGGATTTATCTTGGAAAGTAGAGCAAAACGATCCTGTTTATCTAAGTCATTTATTCCATTATTTTTCCTCATTAGATGATTATCCAGATGAGAAAAAAGCTAAATTTTTTAGAGAAATAGGGGATAAGGCACTTGATCGTAAAAATTATGATGAATTGAAATCGGCTATTTATGGCTTATATGGTTTGTTGCCAGAAGAGAAAAAAACGGAAGAGAGAATAAAAGGAACTGGATTGGGATAAAAATTTCGTGTTTTTAGAAAAGAAAACCGTAGAATACTGAGGGGGTAGGCTACGGTTTTCTTTTTTAAACATCAATTCACACAGCCATGCCTTAGTAGTTGGAATAAAATAAAAACCAGCCAAAGAAGACTTCGACCACTGCCCCAAGATTCACTTGGGCCATTGTCTTGATTAATTTTAAGTATTTCATTTTCAAAAAACGCAATGCGTTCATCTATTAATTGACGTTCATGGTCACTCAACACCAGCGTTTGAGCCTGTCTGACAAAATCCATGGCCCGATAGTGCAATCCTGCATTCCAGGAGTTTGCCGAAAAATTGTACATAGCAAGTGCATACCTATCTCTAATCCAATCAAAATCATCTTTTGGCAAAAGATTAAGACACTCCATCATACTTATAGTGTGAAATCCAATCACCTCTTTATCCGTAAATTTAATACTCTTTTTAAGCTGCTCAGTCATCAGCTCAAGCGTCTCAATTTTATCATTTAAAAATTGCTCCACTTTTGACCACACAAATTCTGCATCTTGATCCGTCATCAGAAAAGGCGTATCATAAACGAGCGTATCCATGCGATTAGGCTGCCTTTTTTCAAGACATTCAAGGATTATTTTTAGAAAACTATGGGCGTAATAAGGACTTACAAAATTGATAAAATCAGTATCATCATAATCAGGTTTGGGCTCAATTTTAATACCTCGTTCCAATATATTGTTTTCCAACAAAGCCAAAAGAAGGGGACTTTGGGTAATAACACGGTGAAAACGCCATTGATTGATGTTCGGAAGAACATCAAAAGCCTTCAAAACATCGTCTTTTGTCATTTCTTTTCGGCCCCTCAGTATTGTGTAAGTAGGGGAGAGGTCAATCTCGGCAAGAAGTTTTTTCTTCGCCAAATTGAGCGATTGTTTGTCAAGGGTTTCGATGTCATCTTCTATACCCAGCGAATGAAAAGGAGAAATGTATTGCATTTCAGGTTTTGAATTTTAATCAGAATAAAGGTAATATTGAAAAGTATAAATTGTAAAAATTAGCTCTACTTTGACATACTATACTCCGTGTCCGCAGACAGGTTCAATATTCATTTAATTTTATAAAATATAGAGATAGCAAAGGTAGAAATTCAATGTCTTATTTTACGACTTCATTGTACCATTTAAAAGTATTAAAGCATATTTAATGCCTAAATTATTCAACTCATATTTGAAGATAGCATACGGCGAGGCGATTAAACGACTAAATCCAATTCGATAAATGTCAATTAACTTGACTTAACATAAGGTTAATTAGAAAGCCACTTGCATCGCCTTTTGTGCATCGCATAAAACAGTGTATATAATGTGCCAAAGTAGAATTAGTCAACTGTGGCAATGTGCGACTTGAGAAACTATTTGTGTTTTAATTTTGATGACGAAATACTATGGGCATATCCAAAGTAAAATGTATATTCACCAATTATTAATTTTTCAAAAAAAAACGAAAAAATGGCTACAGTAAAATTGATTTTAACCTTCTTATTTGGTGCATTTATGGTGTATGCGGGTATCAACCACTTCTTAAAACCGAAAATGTATTACCCATTCTTCCCCGAATTTTTACCTAAAGAAGCCTTAAATTATGCGTCGGGCATTGCAGAAATTGTGGTTGGTTTAGCCGTGTTTATTCCGCAATATCGGGCTTGGGGAACTTGGGGCATCCTTGTGTTGATGCTCGCTTTTTTGCCCTTGCATATCATTGATGTTTTTAGAGAAAACCCCGCCGTGGGTACGCATAAAATTGCTTTGATTCGCCTGCCTTTTCAGTTTTTGTTTATCCTTTGGGCTTGGTTTATTCATAAGACTTAAAATAATTCTGTGAATTTATTTAATGTAAGTCCAAAGACACAATTATTTCATATTCAACACAGTACCTATGTGTTTAGTATCAAATAACTTTGTCTTGACACTTAGGTGCAGCGCACCGTAATATTGGTTATGTTACGGTGCGCTGCACCTTCGGGGAACGAGTTAGACGTATTTTGCTACAAATATTGCGGTGCGTTGCACCTTGAAATTTTTATAAGAAAACCGTTTAAGGAAAAGATAATCTTATCAGATTGTATGAGATTTAGTAACAAATGAAAATAGCATGGTCAAATACTGATGCAGGGAAGTTTTTCATTTTCACTTTTTGTTACAAAACTTTACAGTTTTTTAATCCATTTATGCGTCACTTTTTCTTCAGGCACAATATCGAAAGCGGGCAAAGATAACTCAATCCAATATTCAGCGGCAGGGATGCTAACAAATATTTCTGTTAAACTAATCGTATGATTGCCAACATCTAAAACGCCACAAGACTCACCCCTCAGTATTTGACCATCCAAACTCTTGATATTGACAAAAACATCTCGTTTTTGTTTGAGATCAAAGGTAATAGCAACGTTAATCGTTTCGTCGCTGTTGATTTTGAAATCCATGAAATCAGTTGAAGGCGCACTATTCGTGGAGTCTATTTTCTTTATTTTAATGGTATCGGGGCTTGATATTCCAACCGTTTGTGTCTGTTGCGAAGTAGAACTATCTATTGGCGCAACGTTTGTTGTCTGCATAATATCATGCTGATTTACTTTTGCTTCTTTCAACTCTTTTTTATCAATGGGCAAAATATTTGCTACCATATTGGTGTAAAGATTCACTTTTGTATTGACATTAAAAATACGAAAAATGGTATCAATCAAAGGCGTAGTAACCTCAACTTTATCGGCTTTTTTTGTTGCCACATAATCGCCCGTCAAATCCCAAAGTATGGTACCACATAAATCTTTGTCTATGATATATTGCGCTTTTAAAGCCACGGAACGGACATTATCGTAGCTCACAAACGTTTTAAGCGTATTTTTTCCCGTCAAATAAGGCACTTGTGCCACCGAATCCCAATGCTCCACGAAGAATCTTTTCTTGGTTAAAACACTGTAAAACATGGGTGAACCGTCGTCAACTCTGAATATTGTTTTATCGGTTTTTCCTGTTATCAGGCCCCTCAGTATTGGAGACTTTTTTGTCTTTACTGAACGTCCATAAAAGGCAATACCCATGCAAATTTTGTTGGAAGGCACATTATACGTTTGCACCAAACGCTTCACGGCTCCGTCTGCGCTGTTGTCATCGGGGGCAAAAAGGGGTGCATTATGCCCCGCTTCTCCACTCCACGTACCACTAAAATCGTAGGTCATTAGGTTGATAGAATGGAGCTTTGGCGTGACCGCAGCCCAATCAATATTGTCCATATTGCTTGCCGCAGCCCCAAAAGCGGCGGTTAAAAGGTAGATTTTATGGGTTTTTAAGGTTAAATCATCAAAACTTTGACGAATATCGGTTATCAGTTTTGTAAACAAATCTTTGTCGGCAGCCGTGCCACCATGTTCAGCATAGCCAGGGTATTCCCAATCAATATCAACGCCATCAATATTATATTTTTTTATTAAACGCTGACACTCATTGACAAATTTTTGGCGAGCCGAATCACTTGCCGCAATTTTCGGAAAATTTTTAGAAAGCGTCCAACCACCAATCGAAATCAAGACTTTTTTGCCCGCATTGTGCGCCAATGCTACGATTGACGTGTTTGGTCTATGCGTCTTGGGAGAAATATTCCAATCGGTAATTTCACCTTCGAGCAAATTTTCGTCCGCCCAAGCATCCGTACCTTCAAGCGTGCCGTCTATATTGGGTTTAAAAAAAGCATAATTGATAATGGTATAACGGTTGTAACGAATGGTTTCGGGGCGCACCAATTGCTCACGGTCATACCATTGCCAAGCAGGAAAATACCCAATGATTTCACGGGCAGGTTGTGCCATCATTTTATTTAAAGCAAGAAAAAAGTAAAATATAAGAAACCCGTTTTTCTTCATAGTTTTGCCGAAGGCTATTTGTGCAAGTTGTGTGAATTTAAAACGCAAAAATACGTCATTTATAGCTATTCTATTCATTCTTAAATAATTCTATCCATTCTGATTTATGAAACGAAATATTGTTATTTTTCTTTTTTTTGCGGTGCAATTTCTTTTTGCGCAAGCCAAACAAGAGCCTTTTGGTTCAGAAATCAAAAAATTTGAACAAATGGACTCCGCAAACGCTTCTATACTGAGGGGTCAGATTATGGTTTACGGCAGTTCAACGGTTAGGTTTTGGAAAACATCGGATACTGATTTTGCGCACTTGGGTTTGAAGGTTGTCAATCGAGGTTTTGGTGGTTCGCAGATGCCCGATGCTTTGCGTTATTTTGAGCGCATTGTTGTGTCTCATGCGCCTTCGTGGTTGTTTTTGTACGAGGGCGACAATGATTTAGCGGCGGGCAAAAGCGTGGATTCTGTTTTTATGGATTATAAAAAATTCATAGAAAAAGTAAAAATAGTCTTACCCAAAACGCAGTTGGTCGTTTTTTCTGCCAAACATTCGCCTTCTCGCATGGTTTATTTTGAGCGACAAAAACAATTGAATACTTTGCTTAAAAATCACGTAAAAACCACGCAAAATGTTTATTTTATTGACACCGCAACGCCAATGCTCAATGAAAAAAATGAACCTGACGCAACCTATTTTTTAAAAGATATGTTGCACATGAACGAAAGCGGATATGCGTTGTGGGCTCGTGAAGTTCAAGTTTTTTATAAGCGTTTTAAGTGAAATAATAGGAGGTAAAATTGTGGGGTAAAATTGGGTCATGTTTTTCTACGTTGGCAGACAGGTTTGAAACTCTGTCAATTACCCACAAATTCTCATCAAGAAAAATGTGTCTTTGCGAGGAGGCACGACGAAGCAATCTGTTATTTGACTTGCGATGCTCTTCTCAAAATAAGTAGAAATAGTGCATTTATTGAACGATTGTAGTAGGTTTAACAAAAGACATTCTGCGAAAACTAACAGATTGCTTCGTCGTACCTCCTCGCAAAGACACATTTATTTTACGTTTTAGACTTGTGGGGTAAACTTGGGTCAAGTTTGAAACTTGACCCAAGTTATAACGCCTTTTTATCCATGCAAAATAAGAAAATAAGAAAAACAAGAAAAACAAGAAAAACAAAGCATGATTCATTTAGAAACAGACCATAAAAAAAGAACTTATGATGCGATTGTCGTTGGCTCGGGCATCAGTGGCGGTTGGGCGGCAAAGGAGTTGACAGAGCGGGGTTTGAAAGTCCTCATGCTCGATCGTGGCAAGCCGTTGGAACACATCACAGGCTATGCTGATAGCAACCTTGACCCGTGGGAATATGCCCACCGTGGGCGTTTGAGCATCGAGCAAAAACAGTCGCATCCCTACCTCTCTCGTCGCTATCCTTACAGTGAACACAACGACCCGTTTTGGTTCAAAGATACCGACGCACCTTACACCGAAACCAAGCGTTATGATTGGTTTCGACCCAACATCGTGGGCGGGCGTTCCATCATGTGGGGGCGGCAATCGTATAGGTTGAGTGATTATGATTTTGGGGCAAATGCGAGAGAAGGCGTGGGGGCAGATTGGCCCATTCGATATGCCGATTTAGTGCCGTGGTATGAATATGTGGAGCGTTTTGTGGGCATTTCGGGTGAAAATTTGGGTTTAGACCATTTTCCCGACCAAATTTTGCAGCCGCCAATGTCTATGAATGTGGCGGAAAAATACGTTAAGCAAGGCTTAGAAAAAGCCTTTCCCGACCGCAAAATGACTATGGGTAGAGCTGCCAATTTGACCCAACCTTTGAACGGGCGAGGCTCTTGCAATTATCGAGGGATTTGTCATCGAGGGTGTCCGTATGGGGCTTATTTTTCCACGCAATCCGCTACCCTACCCGCCGCTATGGCAACCAAAAGATTGACTTTGAAAGCCAATTCTATTGTTAATTCTATTCTTTTTGACGAAAAGAAAAACAAGGCAAAAGGCGTTTTGGTGATTGACAGCGAGACGCAAGAACGGACAGAATATTACGCTAAAATCATTTTCGTATGCGCTTCAACGAATCATTCGACGTGGCTTTTGATGAATTCGAGACCCCCTCAGTATTTGGACGGTTTGGGCAACGAGTCGGGTGTTTTGGGGCATTATCTGATGGATCATCATCAACAAATTGGTGCTTCGGGCGTGGTGGAAGGCTTTGAGGATAAGTATGTTTTTGGTGGTCGTCCGAATGGGGTTTATATTCCTCGTTTTCAAAATATTGGTTCAGATAAACGGTCTTATTTGCGGGGCTTTGGCTATCAAGGTGGGGCAGGTCGTGGAGGTTGGTCACGGGTGATTCCCGAATTGGGTTTTGGAAAAGACATGAAAGAACAAGCCACTGAACCCGGCACTTGGAGCATGGG
The DNA here is from genome assembly GCA_043728105.1 of Saprospiraceae bacterium. Lineage (GTDB taxonomy): Bacteria > Bacteroidota > Bacteroidia > Chitinophagales > Saprospiraceae > JAAFJT01. The sequence goes on from JAYTMW010000225.1 coordinate 7,086, forward strand.
CTTAGGCGCATTTGGCGAGATTTTGCCCAACTTCAAAAACCATTCAAAGCTCAATTTTGACCTCAAAGATAAATGGGGTCAACCGACCATGAATTTTGATGCAGAATTAGGCGACAATGAAATGGCGATGCGCAAAGATATGATGTCGGAAGCCGCCGCAATGCTTGAAGCGGCAGGTTGCAAAAACATCAAAACCTTCGATAATGCACCACCCAAATTATTGAGCGGAGCCATCCACGAAATGGGTACAGCTCGCATGGGACGTGACCCTAAAACCTCTATTTTGAACGAAAATAACCAAATCCACACCTGCAAAAATGTGTTTGTGACGGATGGTTCGGCGATGGTTTCGTCGGGCAATGTGAATCCATCTTTGACGTATATGGCCTTGACGGCGAGGGCGGCGGCTTTTGCGGTGGCGGGGTTGAAGAAGGGGGAATTATAGAAGAATATAAAAAGTCGTTTCAATCAAAACTGAAACGACTTTTCTTTTATTTAGAAAAACGCATTAGGCGTTTTTCTCAAATTTAGCAATAACAGATTGCACAAACTCAATCGTAAAATCAGTCATATTGGCAATTTGTTCAGCCGAAAAACCCATTTTTCGACGGATATTGATGATGGTTTTTTCTCGTTCTTCTTGAAGAGCAATTTGACGTGTTTCTTCTTTGATTTCATTTATAGCTTTGCCATAAATGCTTGAATATTCTAATAAAGATTCTTTTGTTTCTTCCATTTTATGTTGAGCTTTTGGTTGAGCAATATAGGATTTAAAATCGTTTTCAAAATTTTTGGGTAGCTTAATTAAGTGCCGTACAAATATAAGCAATCTGGATAACTTTTTCCTATCAAATTTCTTTTCAATAACAATATCAACGAGTTTTTTCTTATATTCGTATCTATTTTGATTGTTTTTTCCCGCTTTTATCAAATACAAGTTGGCTAAAACAGCTACTGAAAACAGACTATCAGAAGCTAAAAGTTGCTCTTCGGTTTGATTACGAACAATGTAAGTATTGAATTTATAACTTAATTCTGTTCCAAAATTTGACATTTTAAAGGTGTTGTAAATTTTCGGCTTTTTGGCATTCGTATAAACTGCCAATGCTGTAATGTCGGTTGTTTTATATTTCGCCGCAATGTAAACGAAATACCAAAACATCCTTTGGGGAAATTCTTTTTCAAAGCCTCCTTGAAATTCTACGTGAAGTATAATAATTTTCTCACCCCCATTTTTAAGGCGGTATTTGATAACCTTATCCGCCACTTTTTTAGTAGGGTCGTTGCCCGTGAACACGTCGTTGAACTCTTGTTCTAAAAATTCGGGTTCGACGCTAAAATCTATGGCATCATGTAGTGCTTTACCAAAGAAAAATAAAACAGCTTCTTGATGAAATTCTGTAAAAAGGTCTTTCCAAAGCAAATCGGGGGTACTAATTTGTGTATCCATTTTTTCTCAAATATGTTTTATGTTACTAAATCTGTATATTTACTCACTTCCGCAGTTCCTTCTTCAAAATCTTCCCCGTAGCACTCATCGGCAAAGCGTCCAAAAATTCAATAATCCGAGGGTATTTGTAGGCGGCAATACGCTCTTTTGTCCAAGACATAAGTACCCCCTCAGTAATTTCGGCATTTTTATTCAAAACAACGCACGCTTTTATTTCCTCTCCATGTTCTTCGTGTGGCACACCTATGACAGCGACCAACGACACGGATTCATGCTGAATCATCACCTCCTCAACCTCTCGTGGATAGACATTGAAACCACCACGGATGATTAAATCTTTTGTTCTATCAACAATATAAAAAAAGCCGTCTGCATCTTTCACGGCAATATCGCCTGAATGTAGCCACCCATTTTGAATCGTTTCTGCCGTGGCTTCGGGCTTGTTGAAATAGCCTTTCATCACATTATGACCTCGATAAAGTAATTCCCCTTTTTCACCAACAGGCACTTCGACCCCCTCAGTATTTACGAGTTTCACATCAACACCCCAAACAGGTGTGCCAATTGAACCGGGCTTGCGACCAATTTCCAACTGATTGAAAGTGACAACGGGCGAGCCTTCCGACATGCCATAACCCTCGATGATTGGCACATTAAAACGGTTCTCAAAATCCTCCAAAACTTGCACGGGCAACGATGCCCCACCCGACACACAGCGTTTTAAGGTCTTAGCAATGGTATCATAATCAAACTTTGGTTCTTTATAATTATTCAAACCCCAATACATCGTCGGCACGCCCGCAAAGAGGGTTACTTTGTGTTTTTGCATCAAACCAAAAACCGATTCAGCATCAAAACGAGGTAAAAGTATGCTTGATGTGCCTTTATAAACACCTGCATTCATCAAAACGGTCATCGCAAAAATGTGGAACAACGGCAGCACAATCAGTTGGGTGTCTTCGGGTTGCGTGTCCACGAGGTGCGTCGAAACGATGGCATTTTGCAACAAATTGGAGTGCGTCAGCTCAGCACCTTTTGGCTTGCCCGTTGTGCCAGACGTATATATTATGACGGCGGTATCTTCTGCGCTTGTTTGCGACATCTCAAATTGCGGCGATTGACCCACCACGAGGCTACCCATTGTTTTCACACCTTCAATCGGCGAAGGCATATCGGGCTTTGGCATAATCATAAAAAAGTGTTCGCACAATGGGGCTTCTTGGAAACCTGCGTGACCCATTTCACCCATCGGCAAATCTTCCGTGCCTGTAAAACAAAAATAGGCTTTGGCTTGGCTGTCGTTTAAATGATACGCAATTTCATCTTTTTTAAGTAAAACACTAAGGGGTACGACAACTGCACCCGCTTTCAAAACACCGAAATAAATAATCGGAAAATACGGCAAATTGAAGCAACTCAACGCCACTTTATCGCCTTTTTCGATGCCGATGCTGCGCAAACCATTGGCAACTTGATTGGCTGCGGCGTTGGTTTGGGCATAAGATAAAGTAGTATCCATGAACGTAAAAGCGGCTTTTTGAGGATACCTTGTTGCGCTATCGTTTAATATGACGGAGAGATTGAGCATGTTTTTTTGAATTAAAAAGTTGGTATTAAAAATGGGTCATTGAACGTACTGCCGAAGTTAGAAAAAGTCTTAGAAAAGTGTGTATTTCTTTAATATTTTTTGAATCTATCATAAACTTCGAGGGGTTTAGGCTTTTTGATTTACATACAAATCTAAAACGCTAAGAAAAACGTGTCATTGCGAGGAGGTACGACGAAGCAATCTGCAAAATTACTTCCAATGCCTTTCACAAAATTAAAAAGAGATATAGCATAAATCAAGAAATTCTTATAAATTAAACGAAAAAAATCCTGCGAAAACTAACAGATTGCTTCGTCGTGCCTCCTCGCAATGACACGTTTTTCTTGGCGTTTTAAACTTGTGGGTAATGGACAAAGATGTAATTCTAATCTTTAAAACGCACATACATAATACCATCAATGGGAACGCCTTTTTTGATATGGTATTTTTTACAATATGCCTCTCGCTCAAAACCTGCCTTTTCTACGACCCTTTGAGACGCTTTATTATGTGGGAAAATAACCGCTTCAATTCTGATTACGGAGCTGTTTTGAAACCAATATTCTGTAAAAACTTTCACCACTTCGGTCATCAAACCTTTGCCTCGATAGGGTTTTGCCATCCAATAACCGATTTCGTCTTTGTGTTGGCTTCCCATATCTAATTTCATCATGCGACCGATGCCGCCAATCATCACCCCCTCAGTATTTCGGATGGCCCAATTGACTAAATGACCGTGTTTTACTTCATTTCCTCTACACAAATTGATAAAAAAGTCTCCATCCGCTTGGGTGTAGGGATAAGGGATGAGTAGCGTATTGGCCGCTATGTCTTCATCATTGAGGTATTTTACCAAGCTCGGTTGGTCGCCTTCACGCACGTCTGTAAGGCTTATTTCGTTGTTTACTTTGATGTATTTATTCATTGGCGGGTTTTGTTTTTTTACGTTGACTAAGTTTTTTTGATTTTGTAAACAAATATAAGCGTAGAGCGTCTATTATTGTGAAAATTAAAAAGGTTAAATACTTAAAATTTATGATAATCTAAATAATCTTTATTAATATTGTAAATATTTTGAGTAATATGTTTTTAACAAATCGAGAAAATGGGCAAAAAATACTTTCTGAAATTGTTGCTATCTCTGAAAGTGAGCTTTCAGAGATTTTGGACGACAATAATTTTGAATTTGATTGGCAACAAGAAACGCATTATGATTTATATGCACTTAAAATTTTAGATAACAAAAATACGGTTGGTCTGATGGCATTAAAAGATTTCAAAGATGAATTACGTATTGAAATTATACTTATCGAATCTTCAAAAGACAATATCGGAGCATCCAAAACATACAACAATATAGCGGGGTGCTTAATTGCTTATGCTTGCAGGTTAGCTTTTAAAAAAGGTTATTTAGGTTTCGTTTCATTGATTCCAAAAACACGGTTGATTGAGCATTATAAAGATGCTTATGGATTTGAACAATTTGGCAGGCAATTGGCAGTTGATACAGAGCAATCACTTCGTTTAATAAAACAATATTTAAAAAATGAATAAAAAGGGAAATAACAATTATACAGACCGAGAATTGGCAGAAGCACACGTTTTTGCTCATAATTTATCACCATTTGAGAAAGCGGAAGCCGATAAAGAAATGAAGCTATTGCGCATACAACGCTTGGCGACAATGTCTGATAATCAAAAATTACAAAGCGATTTATTGCGCTTAAAGTTTTTGATGGAAGATGCGATTCTGCAAGAAATTTATGCCGAAAAGCA
>JAYTMW010000226.1:0-4681 GCA_043728105.1 Saprospiraceae bacterium
GGCAACACATTACCCGCATCATCCACAATGCGCATATCGGTTGAAGAAATAGGCATACCAATTGAGCCTAACTTGCCTGTGCCGTCAATCGGGTTGCAAGAGCCACACGGCGAAGTTTCCGTCATACCCCAACCTTCGGAAAGTGGGCAATTGGTAACGATTTTCCACTTTTCAGCCACCGCTTTTTGAACTGCCATGCCACCGCCAAGCGTAAATTTCATTTGAGAATGATCGAGTGCCGCAAACTCTGCGTTGTTCAAAAGCGCATTGAAAAGTGTGTTGATGCCAATGAACGCTGTTGGACGATATTTCTTCAATTCCTTATTCAAAGAAGGCAAATCACGTGGATTTGGTATCAAAACGTTCAATGCACCCATGCTAAAAAGCCCCATGCAATTGACCGTGAAAGCAAAAATATGGTATAAAGGCAGAGGGCATAAAGCTACTTCCGAGCCGTCATCTTTCAATAAAATAGAACATTGCGCCCGCATTTGAAGCATGTTTGCGACGAGATTACGATTTGTCAACATGGCACCCTTTGATGGCCCCGTTGTGCCGCCCGTGTATTGCAACGCCACCACGTCTTCTGATTTTGAATTGAAGGCTTTTGGCGTAAATTTGGCCCCCTCAGTAATGGCATGTTTTACGGTCACGGTGTTAGGAATATTGTAGGCTGGAACCATTTTTTTGATTTTCCGAACCACCAAATTCACGATGAAACCCTTGACCGTGCCGAGCAGTTCACCCATGCTTGTCACGATAACCGTCTTAATATCTGTATCAGCGATAACTTGCTCCAAATTGTGCGCAAAATTTTCGACAATCACAATTGCTTTTGCACCCGAATCCTTGAATTGATGTTTCATTTCACGGGGCGTATAGAGTGGGTTCGTGTTCACAATCGTGATACCCGCCCGTAAAGCACCAAAAAGGACAATTGGATATTGCAAAATATTGGGCATCATAATCGCCAATTTATCGCCCGGCTCCAAACCTCTTGAATGAAGATAGGCCGCAAAATTGCGTGAAGCGGTATCTACTTCGTCAAAAGTCATTTCTTTACCCAAGCATGAAAAGGCTTTTTTACCTTTATATTTCTTAAAAGTAGCTTCTAAAATAGCCACAAGACTTGGGTATTCATCTGGGTTGATGTTGGCGGGTATGTTGGCTGGATAATGTTTTAGCCAAGGACGAAAATCCGTTGCGCTCATAATTTGGTTGATATTTTTATTGTTAGTAAAATAAAATTTCGATGCAATATAAACACAAAAATACTGAGGGGGTAAAAGATTGTTGGGTTTTATGAATGAAATTAGGAAAGTTTTTTTTTTTAAAAATGATTTATAAAAATAAAGTACGAATTTGTAGAAATTGAGTCACGAATTTTGCGAATTTACGAATTTACGAATTTGAGTCACGAATTTGAGTCACGAATTTTGCGAATTTACGAATTTGAGTCACGAATTCGTAAATTCGTAAATTAGCAAAATTCGTAGCTCAAATTTGTGGCTCAATTTTTCAACTTTATCCCCTGCGCATTTTCAAAAACCACTTGCCAACCCATGCCTTGCGCAAGAGCCGTCAAAGCCTCAAAATTTTTCACACCTTGCACTTTCACGTTGTCTAAAAAATCACTGTTTAAGGCTTGCGTGCGTATGGTGTCAACGGCTTTTTTATTGAGTCGGGTATAATCTTCTGCACTGAATTGATTCACCACGCCGTTGGCAATGTCGTAGTAACTGATTTGTGGTTCGACGGAGAGAATCGAAGGCTCGGCGATGTTAGAAATGGTCAACGTTTTGGTTTGTGGATTGGCATCAATGCGCATTTTTTCAAGGTCGTAGCCCGCCGATACTTTGGCTTTTACTTTTATCAAAATCTTTTTTGTAGAAGAAAAAAGATAGTAGGATTTGGTGTCCTCTTCGCTGTAAATTTCGGAAAAATAGCCTTCGGTGGTAATCAATTTGCTCACACTTTTGACGTGTTCGAGTAGCACTTGCGATTCTTCTTTGCGCTGCAAATCGTTGCCGCCATACCACCATTTAGCCGCATAAATGCCCAATGCCAAAGCGAAAAGTAAACCAATAATGTAGCGTAATTTATTTTTGTTTAACATAAAAAATAAGGAAAAATAGTTTAGAAACGAGGAAAAAAAAATAGGTCTTTTTAAAAACACATAGGCATATAGGACACATAGTTTTTAAAAGAAATTTTTATAAATCATTGAAAACCAAACAATTATACATTAACCTATGTGTTCTATGTACCTATGTGTTTAAAAAAAAAGACCTATTTGTTCTTTACTCATTACTTAGATAACCTTTTGACTATCAAGGTTTTATGAAATTATTAAGCCTAAATGTATGGTTTAAATTTTACTTTCACAATAAGCCACCCAATCTTTTTCTTCATCAATATCCGTCAAAACGGGAAGCAGCGAATATGAACCTTTATTTTCGTTAAAACGCTCAAAAGTAGTCGTCAATACTGAGGGGGTACTCCAATCTACATCTTGAAATAAATTGTTGTAAGCAATGCCTTTTCGGATGCCCAAAAGATAATAACCACCGTCCGTTGAAGCCCCAATGGTGTAATCAGAAGTATTCAGATTTGAAAAAGATTGTTCTAAAATTTCGACAGAAAGCGTCGGGCAATCGCTCCCAATAATGCAAGCTACGGGGTGTTTTTCTAAGACGGAATTAAAGGCATTCAACATACGTTCACCCAAATCATCACCACTTTGAACCATTTTTTCAAAGACTTCACTCGACCATTCATCGTGAATATCTACAAAATCGGAGTAAAAAAGATAAGGTTTTATCGTCTCTTTTTCACGGAGGGGGCCCCTCAGTATTTGAGCGTTTTCAAGCGTAATTTTCAATAATTCGAGATAAATTTCTAAGGCTTTATCATCGCCCACGGTGCGAGCCAAACGGGTTTTGACTTTACCTTTTTGCGGATTTTTAATGAAAATAATTAAGGCTTTGGATGATTCGTGCGTCATTTTTTTTTATTGAAAGACAAATTTAGGAAGGCAATAATAGCGGTTTTTAAACACGAATCAAACGAATAAGAATCACGAATTAAACTAAAAAATCGAACTTTGTGATATTCGTGTTTATAATTCGCTTTATTTCGTGTTCGATGAAAAATCACATAAAAGAAAAAAGCCCTTGATAATACGCTGATTATCAAGGACTTGTAGAGAAATTAGAGGTCACAGACGGATTCGAACCGCCGTAGCAGCTTTTGCAGAGCTGAGCCTAACCACTCGGCCATGTGACCATTATTTCAAAATCGGCTGCAAATATAGACGATTATAGTTTTATACGCAACCTTTTTTCATTTGTTTGAAAAAAAAATAAAAAAGGGTTTAAAAAGTGGATAAAATTAAAAGGTTCAACACACCTAACGGCATTTTGAACCTTTTGATTTCTTTGAACTTTATTGCTTTTTTATATCAAATTCTACGATCTGATTAGCAATAATGTTCCGCAGGGGCTGTTCGGCTATAATTTAAAATTCTATCCAAAACAGCATCTGATGGATTAAATTGCACTTTCGGTATGCGTTGTTTTCCTTGTTTCAGAAAATCATATTCTGTTTTAAGGTCTTGGTTGTTTGCAAGCTCGAATTGTAGGTTTATACCATCTTCAATCGAAATTTCTTGATAGAGAGCTTGAATCAAAAGTTCATTTTTTGTAAAGAGTTCCTTCATGCGCAATGCGTTGTTTTTTTAATTGTTATAGAATTTTGTTCTCTAATAGCTTGTTTGTATCAAGTTGTCATAAAAACTATTTTAGTGTTTTTTTATTGCACTAAATTATGGAATTATTATTGAAAAGTCAAAAAAAGTGCCATTTGCTTGAAAATAAGCGAAAAAAGGCTCAAAATACTGAGGGGTATCTTGAACCTTTTTTAATTTTTTTATATTCGGCGAATAAATTCACCGCTACATTTACAAAACCGTATCCTGTAAAAACGGTTGTTCCTCAACATAATCTGTCGTGTAATGCAAACCTCGACTTTCTTTTCGAGACGCTGCCGAGCGAGTTATGAGATACGCAATGGTTATCAAATTGCGCAATTCGCACAATTGCGGCGAAAGCGTGGTCGTATTATAAAGGTCTTCTGATTCTTTGTAGAGAATAAAAAGCCTATCCAAAGCCCGTTTCAAACGCACATTTGAGCGCACAATACCGACATAATAACTCATTACATCCTTCAATTCTTTGGTGCTTTGGGTTATCAAAACCATTTCTTGTGGGTCCATCGTGCCTTCTGCGTTCCAATCGGGGATGCCTTCTTTCCAACTAAACGTATCGAATTTGGCTAATACATCATTGGCAATACGATGCGAATAAACCAAGGCTTCCAAAAGTGAATTTGAGGCTAAACGATTCGCCCCGTGTAAGCCCGTGCAACTACATTCGCCACTCGCATAAAGATTTTTGATGCTACTCATGCCCAACTCATCGACCTGAATACCGCCACACATATAATGACACGCTGGCACAACGGGAATCAAATCTTTCATCGGGTCAATGCCGATGCTCATACATTTGTCATGAATGGTTGGAAAATGGTCATAAAATTTAGCCTTATCCAAATGCCGACAATCGAGATACATAAATTCTGAACCATAAATTTTCATTTCGGAGTCAATGGCACGTGCCACAAT
>JAYTMW010000227.1:0-4029 GCA_043728105.1 Saprospiraceae bacterium
GATTGACCAAACCCGTAGAAATGATTTCAAGCATTTTGGCGATAAAATGACGGTCGTTAAAAATCATCAAGTGGATAAGGCTTATGAAATCTATTTGGCTCTCTATCAAGGCATGACGAGCAATGACGTGGATAGAGATATTTTTCGTCAATTCTCACCCACTTTCTTTGACCTTATTATCATTGACGAATGTCATCGTGGTAGCGCAAAAGAGGATAGTTCTTGGCGTGAAATATTGTCTTATTTTAGTGCCGCTACTCAAATTGGTTTAACCGCTACGCCCAAAGAAACAACCGAGGTAAGCAACAGCGAATATTTTGGTGACCCACTTTATACGTATTCCTTGAAAGAAGGTATTGCCGATGGTTTCCTTGCGCCTTATCGAGTGATTCGGGTTACTTTGGATATTGACCACGATGGTTGGCGACCACCCAAAGGTTTTAGGGATAAATTTGGCAACGAAGTAGAAGACCGTGTATATCAAAGGACTGATTTTGACAAAAAATTAGTGATTGAAGAACGCCGTAAAATCGTGGCGCAAAAAATTACCGAGTTTCTGAAAGGTTCGGGCGATAGGTTTTCTAAATCCATTGTTTTTTGTTGCGACATTGAACATGCACAAGGTATGCGCTCGGCATTAGCCAATGAAAACGCCGACCTTGTTTCTGAAAATTACAAATACATCATGCAAATAACGGGTGACAATGAGGAAGGTAAAAGAGAACTCGATAACTTCATTGATGTTGAATCCCGCTATCCTGTCATTGCCACCACTTCCGAATTGATGACCACGGGCGTGGATGCGCAAACCTGTAAAGTCATTGTGTTGGATACCAATATCAACTCCATGACCAAGTTTAAACAAATCATTGGGCGTGGTACCCGCATTCGGGAAGATTATGGTAAGATGTTTTTTACCATTATTGATTTTAGGGATGCTACTCGTTTGTTTTATGATGAAGATTTTGATGGCCCTCCGATGCGCATAAAAGTCGTGACGGAAGGTGATACTTTGGAGGATATTGCCACCGAAGAAGAAAACGATACGACACCTATTATTGATGAAGAAACAAAAGAAGAAATTGTCCTTGCACCAAAACCCCTTAGAACGCCTACTTTCATACCACAAGGTGTGGCTGAAAATGAAAAAGTGTATGTCAACGGCATTGATGTAACGGCTCTTCTGATGCGTGAATTGATTTTCGACGTGGACGGCAGACCCATTACCACCACTTTGAAAGAACATACCAAAAAGTTTATCAAGAATCAGTTTAATTCTTTGGATGGTTTTCTCAATAAATGGCAAGTGGCGGATAAAAAAGCGGCTATCATTGAAGAACTCCAAGAGCAAGGTTTGTTGGTGAGTCAATTGGAGGAAGCCGTGAATAAAGACATTGACCTATTCGATAAAATCTGTTATTTGGCTTATGATGCACCCCCACTTACCCGCACCGAAAGAGCCAAAAACGTGAAGAAGCGCAACGTTTTCACAAAATATGGCGCACAAGCCCGTAAGATTTTGGAGGCTTTGCTCGATAAATATGCCGACGAAGGGATTGAAAATATTGAGAACATTGACGTGCTGAAAATCAAACCTTTTGATGCGCTTGGCTCACCAAAAGAAATTGTTGCTTATTTTGGTGGAAAAGAAAATTATCTTCACGCCGTAAAGGAATTAGAAAACGAAATTTATAGAACAGCTTAACTAATCTATGGCAAACTTATCTGGCATCATCAAATCCATTCGTGACATCATGTGGCAAGACAATGGGTTGAACGGCGATGCACAACGCATCGAGCAACTCGGATGGATGTTATTTCTCAAAATTTTTAGTGATAAAGACGAAGAACTCGAACTCCTCGACGACAATTATCGCTCGCCAATACCCCCTCAGTATAAATGGCATAATTGGGCTTCTGATGCCGAGGGTATGACGGGCGATGACCTTTTGGCGTTTATTGACCGTGATTTGTTCCCTACTTTGCGCAACATTGAGGTCGTGAGCAATCGCCGTGCGCTCATCGTGCGGGAGGTTTTTATGGGCAACAACAACTACATGAAGTCGGGTATCAACATCCGTAAGGTGTTGAACAAACTCAACGAATTGGATTTCAACATCGCCAAAGACCGTCATGCCTTTGGTGAATTGTACGAAAATATCTTGAAAGAACTCCAAAGTGCGGGCAAAAGTGGTGAGTTTTATACGCCCCGTGCCGTCACTCAATTCATAACGGACATCATTAACCCGCAAATGGGCGAAATTGTCTTAGACCCCGCTTGCGGAACGGGTGGATTTTTGACTTGCGCCATTGAGCATTTGCGGCAACAAACCAACAATGTGGAGCAATTGCGCCTTTTGACCGAAAACATCCGTGGTTGGGAATACAAGCCACTACCCTATCTTTTGGCGACCACCAATCTGATTCTACACGATATTGAAGTGCCGAACATCACGTTTAGGGATGCCCTCGACCAACCCCTCAGTAATTACGTCCAAAAAGATCGGGTGGAAGTCATTCTCGCCAATCCGCCTTTTGGGGGCATTGTGGCGAATGGCAACGAAAGTAATTTTCCGCAAAACTACCGCACCAAAGAATCCGCCGACCTCTTTTTGATTATGATGATTCATCTACTCAAAAACGATGGACGGGCGGGCATTGTGCTACCCGATGGCTCGCTCACGGGTGAGGGCGTGAAGCAACGGGTGCGTGAACGCCTACTCACGGAATGTAATTTGCATACCATTATTCGTTTGCCCAATTCTGTTTTTCAACCTTACGCTACCGTGGCAACCAATCTTTTGTTTTTTACCAAAGGCACACCCACCAAAGACGTTTGGTACTACGAACACCGTCTGCCCGAAGGTCAAAAAGCGTACAGCAAGACCAAAACCATTCAAGCCAAAGAGTTTGACCCCATAAAAGCATGGTGGAACAACCGCACCGAAAGTGATATTTGTTGGAAAGTACCGATGCAAACCATTATCGAGCGGGGCTACGATTTAGACATTAAAAACCCGACTAAACAAGAAGAATCCCAAGCGTTTAGTAGTACCGAATTGATGGCGCAATTGCACGCATCTTTTGAGAAAAGTAATTTATTGTTGGAACAGTTAAAAGCGGCGGTGTTATGAGTAGAGGAAGAAAACCGAAATCAAAAGATACAAATTTAAGTTGGCAGCAAATTTTCAATCTAAATGTTGGTAAATACCTGCAATACATCATCATTGAATTAAGTAAAGTTGAAAATCATCAAATTGAGACAGGCGCAGATTTACTAAAAAAAATCAAAAAAGAGGAAAGGTTAAAAAAGAAAAAGGAGTTGCCACCAATCAAAAGTGGTGACATTCCTTACGAAATTCCTAATAATTGGGTTTGGTGTAGATTGGGTGAAATATGTAATTATGGGAGTAGTCCAAAAGCAGAGCCAAAAGATTTAACAGAAAATACTTGGGTTTTAGACTTAGAAGATATAGAAAAAGAAACGTCAAAATTGCTCAACAAAATTAGATTTTCTGAAAGAAATTCATTGAGTACAAAAAGTGTTTTTAATAAAGGTGACGTTCTTTATTCAAAACTTAGACCTTATTTAGACAAAGTTATTGTCGCAGATGAAGATGGTGTTTGTACTACTGAAATTTTACCTTTAAAAATTTATGGAGGAGTTAATCCGTACTTTGTAATGTATGCTTTGAAACGTAATGATTTTTTAAATTATGTAAATAGTGTTACAAAAGGTATGAAAATGCCAAGATTAGGAACGATGGAAGGGCAATTAGCTTTAATGCCTCTCCCACCCCTTTCCGTACAAGAAAAAATAGTAAATTTCTTAACTGATTTTGAAAATGAAAATTTAAGAGAAAACAGTTATTATTTTGACCAAGAGGTAGAACAAAAAGTAATTGCCTTACATGAATCTCATTTGAACGGCGTAGAAATTTCAAACGAACTCAACCACCAACTCACCCTCCTCAAACAACTCCGCCAACAATTTTTACAAGAAGCGGTGCAAGGGGTTTTAATTAAAAA
>JAYTMW010000228.1:0-2886 GCA_043728105.1 Saprospiraceae bacterium
TTTGCGTAATTTTGAACCTATTGTTGAACTAAAAATTAAAGACATGTCACTCGTTTTAGATATAAATGTTAAAAAAAGCCTTTTTTACCTTGATGGTAAGGAAGAAGGTAAAGAAGAAGGCAAAATAGAAATGATAGAGGAGCTACTCATCCAAAAATACTCTATTGATTCTATTGCTAATATTTCTAAAAAAAGCAATGATTTCATTTTATCCATTAGAAAACGTCTTATAAACGAAGGGCGGCTTTCTACGAACAAGAAGAAATAATAGACTTGCCACTTTCAAATTATGAAGTAAAAAAGCCTTACACTTTGCGTGCAAGGCTTTTTTATGGGGAAATACTGAGGGGCCTCCTCTTAACTTTCCACCAAATTTTGCCCCACAATCCACCCACCCGTCCAAGCGGCTTGAAAATTGAAGCCGCCCGTGATGGCATCAATATTCAGAACTTCTCCTGCGAAAAAGAGGTTGGGAATGTGCTTACTTTCAAAGGTTTTGAAGTTGACTTCATCGAGTTCCACGCCGCCCGCTGTCACAAATTCTTCTTTAAATGCACTTTTGCCATTCACGGAGAAAATGCCTTGCGTGAGTTGCTCGGTTAAGGCTTGAATGTGCTTTTTGGAGGCATCCGCCCACTTCAAATCTTTGGGGATTTGAGCCGCTTCGGTCAAGCGTTCCCACAAGCGAGACGGCAAATTGTATTGCGGTTCGTTGCTGATATTTTTCTTTGAACCCGACATTTTACATTCATTGAGCGTCTCTTTCGCCTCCTCCAAATTATAAAAACCCGTCCAATTTACCTTTATTTTGAACTGATAATTTTTGTCAAAAAGTTCCCTCGCACCCCATGCGGAAAGGCGCAAAATGCCTGGCCCCGATAAGCCCCAATGCGTCACCAAAAGCGGCCCCGATGCGGACAATTTTGAGCCTTCTACCTTCACATCTGCCTCACTTACGCTCACTCCTGCGAGATTTTCAAGGCGAGGGTCTTTGATATTGAACGTGAAAAGAGACGGCACGGGTTTGACAATTGTATGCCCCATTTTATGCAAAATATCCCAAATAGCCGTCGAACTACCCGTTGCTACCACTACCCTATCCGCTTCAATTTCGCCTTGATTGGTTTTTATAATGAATTGATTATCAACAAGTTGCATATCTTCCACACGGTACCCCCTCAGTATTTTGATGCCTTTTTGCACCGCCGCATTGTAAAGGCAATCCACGATGGTTTGCGAATCATCGGTGGATGGAAACATGCGTCCGTCTTCCTCAATTTTCAGATGGACGTTGTGTTTTTCAAACCATTCGATGGTGTCGCCCGCCGCAAAACGGGTGAACGGACTCATCAAAGCCTTGTCGCCACGGGGATAATTTTTGACCAATTCACGGGGCATGAAGCACGCATGGGTGACGTTGCAACGCCCGCCACCGCTTATCTTCACTTTTTCTAAAACGTTTTTCCCTCGTTCTAAAATGGTGATATTCGCTTTCGGGTTGTTTTCGGCGAGCGTGATGGCGGAGAAAAATCCCGCTGCCCCGCCGCCGATGATGATTATTTTTGGATTCAAAATTTTTATTTACTATTTATACAATTGTTCAACTAAAATTATCTCTTTTTCAATTTCCTTTAAATTATAATCATAAAAAACAGGGCTACCTTTTATTGTACCATTCTGATGATAAATTTTAGCTGAAAAATTAAAGGACATTTCAAAATACTTCTTTGCTTTTTTAAGTATTGCCAAAATTGAATCTTTACTATAACCAGAAGAAATACTTAATTTTTTTTGCGTTTTCAAACTATAATAAGAGCCTAATGTTTGAACACCTCTATCTTGGAAAAAATAAAGTGTAGATGAAATTACATCAATATTTTCAGAATTAAACATCATTGACCTTTTATAATAATTGTAGCAACGAGTTAAAGAATCTAATCGTAATTCTTTATTGATAAGTTTTCCAAAATTGGTTTTTTGATTTAAAGTATCTCCACAATTTTCTCCATATAAGAAACATTTAACACTAATTGGATTGTCTAAGAGTTGCCAAAGAGGGTCTTCGGGCAGATGTTTTTTTATAAATACAGAAGGGTCTCCCCAAAGGTATTCCATGTCATATTGATATGGATTTTTATCATCGTCTGCCCAAGTCACATCCATTAAAAACCATTTTTCATTGATTTTCACCGCATTCCAAGCATGGTTACTATCATCAATATTTTTTAATTTTTTTGGATCTTCAACACTTATTCCTAATGCAAATCCTGATATTTTTTCTGATTGAATATTGTTAAAAGTGCATAATTCATGAAAAAAATTAGAATACCCAGCGCATATTGCTTTTTTATGAGTTAATATTCTAATAGGCAATATACAATCATCTGTTTTATCTTCTCTTTTATAATTATCCCAATCGTACTCAATATTATCCATCAACCATTTACAGATAGCCACTACTTTTAGTGAATCATTTTCAATACCGTAAGTAATACGTTTAGCAAGTGCTTCTATTTCATTATTTTGAGAAAAAGCAATGTTTAATAAGCAACAAAAAAGAAGTGTAAAAAGCAATCTAAATTTCATGTTTTTAATTTTTTGTAAAATTACATACTTAAATTTTAGTTGGAGTTTTTTTATCAAAATGTTTTTAAAACCATAAGCACCCCCTCAGTATTTTCAACAAATTTTCCTTTATTTGCGCTTGTTTTAAAGCAAAAACCAATAAAATAAGGCAAAATAAATGGAATTCCTTTACCGATATTTTTACAACAGCTTAGAAATTCCTGCCGTGGAGACGGATGCGTATTTGCATTTACTAAACCCTGCCGAGCGCAAAGCGGTTCACCGACTCGAATGGATGGCGTGGGTGACTTCGGGTTTGAT
>JAYTMW010000229.1:0-8538 GCA_043728105.1 Saprospiraceae bacterium
ACTATATCTTTTCTTACATTTTCAATAAAAAAATCTAATAAGACATGCGCTTCTTTGAATCGGTTGATGTTTTCGGCAGCGGTATTTTCAAAATTGGGATTCAGGCTTTTAAACTCGGGTAAAATCTTATGCCGAATATAATTTCGGGTATATTTTGCTGTGCAGTTAGAAGAATCTTCTCGGTATTCAATTTCTTCTTGTTCGGCATAAGCTATTATTTCTGATTTTTTTGCCCACAATAGCGGTCTTACTACTTTTTTATTTTTGGGATAAATACCTTTCATACCTCTTAATCCTGCGCCATTGGAAAAATTAAAAAGCACGGTTTCGATGTTATCGGTGGCGTGATGTGCCGTTATAATATATTGATAATCAATGAGTTGTGTCAATTTTTCAAACCAAGCGTACCTTAAATTTCGAGCGGCTTCCTGTGTGCCTATTTTATGTTCGAGAGCGTACCCCTCAGTATTGAACCGTTTTTTGTAAAAAGGAATGTCTGAACTAAGAGCATATTTAGCCACAAATTGTTCATCTTCTTCTGACTCATTTCCCCGCAGTTGAAAATTGCAATGGGCAATTGCGATGGGGTAATTGAGTTTTTTTAGTAATGCACATAAAACCATAGAATCCACTCCCCCACTCACGGCAATTAGTAGTTTATCTTCTTTATTGAAAAGATGATTTTGAGTGATGTATTTTTCTAAGGATTCTAACATATTTTACACTTACTTTTTTAACAATTTAAACAACCTTCCAATCATTCTATTTTGATATTTTATAACCTGATAATACTCTTTATTTTCTGCGTTGAAACGGAGGTTAAACGCTTGAATGGCGGGAATGGAACTGCCAAAAAAATTGAACGTGTCAACTTGCCCAGTATTTTCTGAAACAACATGCCATATTAGTTGCGTCATAGCACCCAATTTTCTGCCTTTTTCAGTCGAACCATTCGCCAAAAGGTACATTGTTTGGGCATCCCAAACGACCATCACGACAGCTTGTGGCTCGTTATTTTCATCCATCGAAAAATAAACTTTACCCCATTTTTTTTGATGGATGAAAGTATGAATAGCTTGCCAAATACTGAGGGGTATCGGATTCTTGGCATTTTGCCGTTCAAAAACAGTATTAACAATTGGATGAAATAAATCAAAATCTTCTCGGCTTTCAATATGAAAATATTGCTTCGCCTTCTTGATATTTCGTTGAGCATTTTGACTCATGTTTTGGTAAATCGCATCCAAATTTCGTACATTTTCTAAAACTTGCGTTTGTTTGTTTTCTACTTCAAAACCTTGTTGAATAAGTATATTTTGGGGGTCAAAGCTGTAATGAAAACGCAAATTTGTACGCAGGGATTTAGGCAATTTTTTCAACAAAACGTTGATCGCAACTTGTTGATTGTCAATGTTTTGCAGCAAATTATCAGAAAACCAAAAACCTGTAAATTGGGTAAAATGTGGCATTGTTATTTGCAAAATACCATATTTTTTTTTCAAACAAAAAACCAACGCAGCGTCAACTACCCCCTCAGTATTTCTCGATAAAAAAACGTCCCAAACCAACTCTTTTCCACAGACGACATCTAACCATTCAGGCTGCATAAAAAGCGGTATTGTTGCTTCATTTTGACAGAGAGTAAGGTAGGATTTTTTGTCAGATTCTGGGCTTGGTTTGTTCATTTTTTGATTAAAAGTTTAAGAGTATTTAGCTTTGATAAAATTTGACGTTCTGACAAAGTTTTAGATTTTAAAACTGCCAAATATCTAAATGTTTGACGAAAATTTTAGCTAAGTTTTCAGCATCAGAAATGCCTCGATGGTGGATGCCTGTGAACTCAAAACCTTCTCGTGTGACCGCTTTTTTGAGTCCAATGGGTTGGCGATAACCTTTATATTTGGTGTATTGGTCTTTGAGATTGATGTGTTTTTCGAGCCATTCGGTTTCAATTTCGAGTCTTGCACATTCTTCAATCAATTGTTTTTTATCAAAATTACCCCATGAGCAAAGGAGGTATTCTTCGCTATCGAAAAGACCAATCCAGTACATAAAATCTTGAATGACTCTCGAAAATACTTCAGCTCGATTGACATCAATTTGAGAAATGGAAGTTAAGTTTTGGCAAAAATCGGACAATACAGGATGCACTTTTGGGCGTATGAAATGACTGAATGTGCTATGATGTTCGCCAAACTCATCCAACAGAACAGCCCCGATTTCGATGGTTTCCATCGTCATTCCAGTAGGTCGCCCTTCCCAACAGGTACATTC
Organism: Saprospiraceae bacterium; assembly: GCA_043728105.1. Classification (GTDB taxonomy): domain Bacteria; phylum Bacteroidota; class Bacteroidia; order Chitinophagales; family Saprospiraceae; genus JAAFJT01. The sequence continues at coordinate 2,275 of JAYTMW010000229.1, forward strand.
CAAGTCATAAATGATGTAGTTCATTGTGCAAATGTAATTTTGAATTGTCAAAAAGTGACGCAAATGTAAAAAATACTGAGGGGGTCTTTCAAAACACAAGTTTTAAAAGACCCCCTCAGTATTTTTGAGATTTTATTAGTTCTTTACGAAGCGAATCAATTGTTCATCAACGGCAATCAGATATTGCCCGCTTGATAACTGATTGACATCCAAACTTATGAGGTTGCTGCCGTTCACAACAGCTCGTTTTTCGGATTGAACGATGCGCCCTGTTATATCCATGATACGGATGGATAAATCTCCATCTGCGATGGCTTCGTGTTCCAATCTCAAGGCTGATTGTGCCACTGGATTTGGATAAACAAAAGTCTTATTATTTTTATCCAACAGACTCACTGAAACCACATGACTATACGTCGCTTTGCCACTTACTTCGGTTGATTTTAAGCGATAATAATTGATGCCTTTCAAGGGTGAAACATCCATAAAAGCGTATTCTTTTGAAACAGTGCTGTTTAATGCGCCTTTGATTTGACCAATTGCAGCGAAGTTTTTGCCGTCTTTTGAACGCTCAATTGAGAAATTATCGTTGGATTTTTCAGAAGCTGTTAGCCAATTGAGGTTGACTTGATTGCTTTGTTTGATGGCTGAGAAAGAAGTTAGTTCATTGGCTAAGACGGTGCTCATAACGATATTACAACCCGTATAACCATACGTTCCACCAGCGTTGGTGTTCGCCAATTCAAGTAATGGTGTTGTTTGTCCGTTTAAAGTTATTACAATTTTGAATAGAGTACCGTTGGTAGTTGGACCAACATAAGTTCCATCAACAAATCCCGTATAAGGTGTCGCTCCATTATTACAAATTTGCCCAGTTACGGTTTCTCCAAAAGAAGTATTACTATCTACAAAAATAGTATAAGTAGAACCAGCCAATGAATGATTAACATAATTTCTGTAAGATGCAGCGTAATTAAAAAAGGACGAAGCCAAAAACCCAATTGTAAAAAGTAATCTTTTCATAAAATTCTTAGTTTGTAAGTTAAAAAATAAAAGTTTAGAGAAGATTTGGTTCGTTGGTGGATGCACAAATATAAAATTAAAGTTTTTAAAATAAGGTATTTAACAAACATAATTTTCATTCATGTAATGAAATAAAATATTTACATTTCATAAACAAAATAATTGTAAAGTTAAGATTGAGTTAACGTAGAGTTTACTAATTTTGCGCCAGCATTAAGAACATATAATAAATAACTCTCACAAGATTTTATTAACTAAATTCTAAATTTTACATGGAAAATTGTTTCCTCACTACTGTTTTGAATACCCGCAAGGCCATATTCACAGTTATTCTTGTTGCTTTTGGTTTTGCAGCTAAAGCACAAGTCACCACTTCAAGCATTAGTGGTGTTGTTAAAGATAAGAAAAACGGCGAAACGTTGATTGGGGCAAGTGTTGTTGCCACTCACGTTCCATCTGGCTCTCGTTACGCTGCGGTGACTAACGAAGACGGACGTTACTTCATGCCCGCTGTACGAGTGGGTGGCCCATACAAAGTCACGGTGACGTATGTGGGTTACAAAGAAAATTTCCAAGAAAATATTTATTCTGCGTTGGGCACGGCTGCCAACGTTAATTTCACGGTTTCGGAAGATGCTAATATCATTGATGAAGTCGTTATTACGGCTGACAAAAATGATGTGTTTAGCAGCAATAGAACTGGTGCAGCTTCAACGGTGAGCAGCGCACAACTTTCGGTATTGCCGACTATTGGCGCAAGGTCAATCAATGATTTTACGAAGTACAATCCTCAAGGCAACGGTCGTAATTTTGGTGGTCAAGATTCTCGATTAAACAGTGTCACCATAGACGGCTCGGTTTTCAACAACGGTTTCGGTTTGGGACCGTCTGCATCGGCGGGTGGTCGGACTGGTTCAACGGCCATTTCGTTGGATGCTATTGAAGAAATTCAAGTAAACTTAGCGCCTTTTGATGTACGTCAATCTGGTTTTGTGGGTGCGGGCGTGAATGCAGTAACTCGTTCAGGTACAAATGAATTTTCAGGTTCAGCTTACACTTTTTTCAGAAATGAAAGCCTTTACGGCACTCAAGCAAGAGAATTGCCCGTGACTGTAAATAAGTTCAATGAAAACATATACGGTTTCCGACTCGGTGGGCCAATCATTAAAAACAAATTATTTTTCTTTGCGAATGTAGAATCACAAAAGAAAATTGACCCAGGCACGCTTTACGTAGCAAATGGTGAAGCAGGTGGTACACCGACCCGTGTGTTACCCGCTGATTTGAAAACGGTTTCCGATTTATTGCAATCAAAATATGGTTACACAACTGGACCGTACAGTAATTTCGATTTTTTAACGCAGTCCATTAAGTTTTTAACTCGTTTGGACTACAATATTAATGATTTTCACAAAGTAAGTTTACGTTACTCACACCACGATTCAAAGTCTGATGCGCAAGTTTCAAACTCAAACTCATTGGGTAACGGTAACAGAACAAATAGAGAAGACGGTTTTTCAATGGCGTATCAAAACTCTGGTTATTTTCAAAAAGATGATACTCGCTCAATTGTGGCTGAATTAAACTCCACTTTTGGCTCAAAAAGCTCAAATACGTTAATTTTGAGTTACAATAAGCAAATAGAAGATAGAGAATATAAAACCCCAGGCTTGTTCCCTACCATTGATATTTTGGATAGAGCAGGTGGAACGACTTATATTTCTGCGGGTATGGACCCATTCACGCCTTCTAACAAATTGGATTATAGTACATTGCAATTGACCAATAACTATCGTAGGTACATGGGTAAGCACGTGCTTACTTTGGGTGGTAGCTACGAGCGTTTTCAATCAAATAACGTATTCTACCCAGGTAACAATGGCGTATATGTATTTAATAGCTTATCCGATTTTGTTGCTGCGGCAAACACGCCTGCGGGTGACACGTTAAAATCGCCTGTGAAGTTCCAATATCGTTACAACTTGCAGCCTGGCGTAACCGAGCCTTTGCAACCAATGACGGCAAATACATACTCGATTTACGCACAGGATGAATTTCAAATTAACGATAAATTCAATATCACGGCGGGTTTAAGAATGAGTGCTATCAACTTTGATGGAACAACACCATTGAGCAATACATACATTGCTGACTCTGTGAAATTTGTAGATGAAAACAGAAATCTTGTTTCAGTGAATACAGGAACATTGCCTGGCACTCAAATTTTATTTGAGCCACGTTTGGGTTTCAACTATGATGTCTCGGGCAACAAAACGACTCAAATTCGTGGTGGTGCAGGTATCTTCACTGGTCGGCCACCATTCGTATGGGTTTCTAACCAAATTGGTAACAATGGTGTTCTGACGGGTTTAATTGACGTTACGACTAACAGACTTAAAGATAACAAGGGTAACTTTATTAGTCCGTTCACAAACGACCCCTCAGTATTTGCGCCAAGCATTGATGGGTTCAAGCCAGATAGTAGAGGCAACTACGATATTGCTTTAACGGATGCTGACTACAAATTCCCGCAAGTAGCAAAATTCAACTTGGCAGTTGACCACAAATTGCCTGGTGGCTTTGTCGTTTCGTTAGAAGGTATTTATGGTGCAAATTTGAACGCTGTGCGTTATTTCGATTATAACCAACGCCCAGCGAGCGACACATTCAGATTTGCTGGCCCAGATACTCGGGCAAGATTTAATGCTTCGGGCAAAACGGGTAGTAATGTTATAAACCCTGCAATTCGTATCAACAACAATACGTCTCGTGCAGTTGAATTGGCTTCAACCAATAAAGGTTATAACTACACGGCTACAGTTAAGTTAGAGAAAAAATTGACTAAGAACTGGGGCGGTATGATTGCCTACACGTACAGTGAAACTAAAGATTTGATGTCAGCGGGTTCAATCGGTTCAGGCTCATTTACGGGTGTTGCAACCGTTAATGGTGCAAACGACCCAAATTTGCCCATTACATATTCAAACTTTGACTTACCTCACCGTGTTATCGGATATGCAAGCTACCGTTTGGCTCTTGGTGGCGAAAAACTCAGCAACGATTTAGTGTTTACGTTGGGTCTTGAAGCCAGCCAAAGCGCAAGATATAGCTACACAGTAGGCGGTGACATGAACGGTGATGGCGTAAACAACGATTTGATGTACGTGCCAACGGCTGACCAATTAACCAATGGTTCATTCAAATTTCAGAATCAAACATTGCGAGTTGGAGCTACTAACTACACTTACACGCCTACTCAACAAGCTGAGGCTTTTGAGAAGTTTATTCAACAAGATGAATATTTAAGCTCACGCCGTGGTCAATACACGGAACGTAATGGTGGCATTTTGCCGTGGTTAACAAGTCTTGATTTTTCAGTTGCCAATAATTTTAACTTCAACGTTGCGGGTAAGAAAAATTCAATTCAAGTGCGTCTTGACTTCAACAACTTCGGTAATTTCATCAATAAAAACTGGGGCGTTGGTCAAAGAGTTGTGGGCAACACACCCATCACATTTGCGGGTCTTGACAACTTGAATGTCAACGCAAACGACGTAACACCAACTTATCGTTTAAACTCACAAACGATTCAAAACGCTGGTGGAGCAACTCAATCAACATTCTTGTTGCGTGATACGTATGTTAACCGTGCAACACTTGGTGATGTTTGGTCTATGCAGATTGGTTTGCGTTATACTTTTAACTAAAAAATTTAACGGGGCTTTGGTTTCCGAACCTAAGCCCCTTTAACCATAAAATAAAATAAAATGAAAAAAATATTCAATAAAATAGCATTTTTTGCATTGGCAACAATCACTATTTTTGCTTGCGGAAAAGCGGATATTACTTCGCCAGACAATCAAGCTCGTGTGCGTTTTTACCACGCTGTGGCTGATGCGCCAGGCGTACAAATTACAGCCAATGGCGTACTTTTAAACTTATCAAAAACTTTGAACAATAGAGTTGTTAACGATAGTTTGCTCTATCGTTTTTCTTTCCCCGCTGACTCTACTTACTTCGGCTTTGACCCAAAGGAAACTACATTTGGTATTGCACCAATTGGTAGCACATCTTCCCTTCTTGATGCCAAAGCAACCTTAGAAGCGGGTAAAAGTTATTCTGTTTTTGCGGTTGACTCTCTCGCAAGATTGGGTGCGTTGGTGGTTGCCGACGTTTTCGATGCGCCAGTTAATAAAAAAGCAAGTTTCCGTTTCGTTCACCTCATTCCAAATGCTCCCGCCGTGGATGTGATTAGAGTAAGAGGTGGAACGGATACTACAGTTTTGTTCTCAAACGTTGCTTATCGTTCCGCTACGGCATTTGTCTCGGTTGACACATCAGTTGGCACTTCGGGACCATTCAAAACGGATTATTTGGTGCGTTTGTCAAGCACAAAAGCGGTTGTCACAGCGGCTTCTTGGACGGGCGGCGTTTTCGCAAATGGTCGTCTTTACAGCTTAGTTGCTACTGGTTTTGTGGGTGGCACGGGTACAAAAATAGTTAACAAATCACTTGTTACAAATAGCAGATGATTGAGAATCAAATCTAACTATTTTATCAATTAAAATATTCTAATACATCATAAAAGCAGTTTCCGATTCATCTTGGAAATTGCTTTTTTTATTCTTATTCCTATCACCACCCACCAAAACAAAACAAACTTGCATCTAATTTAATATCAACAATTTTTATTTCTTAATTTATAATTTTTAATTCTTCAAAAACCTCCCAACGTTTCACTAATTTTGTCCTAAACCTTAGAATTTTAATTTTTTTAACTCAATAAGTCTTAAAAATTTTGACGGAAAACGAACTCATACACCGCTGCATTCAGCAAGATCCAAAAGCTCAAAAGATGCTTTACGACCGCTACGCACCCAAGATGATGGGCGTGTGTAGGCGTTACGTGACGCATCGGGAAGATGCCGAAGATGTTCTGGTGGAAGGCATGTTTAGGGTTTTTGACAACGTTCATACCTATCAGTTTGCTGGCAGTTTTGAAGGATGGATTCGCCGAATCATCGTCAATGAAGCTTTGATGTTTTTACGAAAAAGAAAATTACTTTTGATAGATATTGACGCTTCGGAGCTCAATTCCGTTGAATTTAGTCACCCCCTCAGTATTGAACATGATTTGATGGCTCAAGACATACTCAAACTCTTAGAAAAACTTCCCACAGGCTATCGAACAATTTTCAACCTTTATGTCATTGAAGGGTATAAACATATTGAAATTGCCGA
>JAYTMW010000230.1:0-2645 GCA_043728105.1 Saprospiraceae bacterium
TTAAGTTTAACTTCTTCGGAGTTGGGAAGCCATTTTTACATTTTCCATAGGTTGCACCTACCGTTATTCACATTCAAGCCCTATCAGGCTTGCGTAACATCAGTGGTAACTTCGGAAATCTCAATTTACTCCTAATCTATGCCAAACAACGTTGTCATAGATTAGGAGTAAATTGAGATTTCCGAAGTTACCAGTTTTTAGAATCCTGATGCTAAAAACTAAAATCCTACGCCAACAAAACAAAATCCACAGCATCCGTAAACCCTTTCGCCATGTTCGCAGGAATCAACTCAACATCCATTTTATGCCTTAGCGAACGCTGCATAGATTGTTGTAAGTCCTTGTTTTTCAAGTAGTTCTCAATTATTTGAGCCATCAATTCAACGGAAAAATTGGGGATTTTAAACCCTGTTTTGTTGTCCACGATGTATTCAATTTCGGGCGGACTCATATCCGTTTGTAAGAATGTGACGACGGGGCAATCAAACATAAACGCATGATTGACGGCAAGCCCTACATTCCCGGGCATTATCATTAAATCAGATGCGTACAGCAATTCGCCCGATGTTTGGCCGTCGTGTACCCAGCCGTGAAAGGTGACGGCTTCTTCCCAATTATTTTCTTTAATCCGTTTCTCCAAAAACGCCGTATCGCCGCCACCAACAAAGTGAATCCCGATTTGATGCGGCATTTTTTTATTAAGCATCTCGAAGACATCCAACAGTTTTTCTGGCTGTTTTTCTTCAACGATGCGGCCAATATAAATGAGGTTAAACAGGTGTAAAAAGCCTTGCTTTTGTTTCACGGCATCTTTCCCGATTTTGTCCAATTGTGTCCGAATCACCTTGGCAGGTTCGGTATTTAAGGTGTTTTGAGCCACAAATAGCTTTTTTTCGGGGATAAATTGCGCCATCCTACGCTTATCGGTGTGGGTATAAACGATGGTAGCGTCAGCGCGTTTCATCAGAAAAACGCGAAACCAATCTATCAAACTTTTGTCGGGATTAAAGCCTGTAAAACGATTGTAGCCATGTCCGTATAAAATAAATTTTGTCCCCATCAGCTTCGCACACACATACATAGGCAAGAGCGTCAAAATGCCAATCGAAGACTCATGAATCACGGCTTTTGGTCTAAATCGCAACAAAGGCGTGAAGGTATTGAACAATAAATGCGTTTGATTTCTGGAATAATTCCAACTTTTGAGAATGCGCGAATAAGGCGTCACGGCCAATTTAACTTCGCTGTCTTTGTCGCCGTGCAGCAACAAAAAATCAAAGCTATCTGCCAATTTATCGTAAATAAACTGCCGATAACTAGGGAAAATACGTTGAATCATTAAGACTTTTGGCTTCATATTTTTTTTGTTTTTGTCATTCAGAAGGAATCTCTATTGTCTGTTTTTGTCTAGGTTTTGTCATTCAGAAGGAATCTCTATTTTGTAGGTCTTAAAATACTACATAATAGAGATGCCTTCTGAATGACAAAACCTAGATGGGACACGACGAAAACCTCACTTTTTATTCAAAAAATAAGCAATTTCATGCGCTTTCCAAGTCCCTTCAAAGTGGCGGCGATTCAAAACGCGGCCATCATAAGAGAAGTAATTATTATGCCCTGCTTGCGAATAAATGTAGGTGTAATATTGTTCGGCACACTTTAACGCAGCTTCTGAAAAATGCTCAATTTTACCATACGTGTAAGCAAAATGGTCGCACGGTGCTTGAATTTTAGCTTCGATAATTTGTTTTGACAAAGCCAATTCATGTTGTAATACTGAGGGGTCTGCCTCCTTGCAATTAATGTGGTTGAGTGTATGCGAGCCGATTAAATGGCCTTCATCATGCAGTTTTTTTATCTGTTCCCAAGACATAGGCTGTTTTAATGTGGTCAAAAAGACGCGATTGGCTAAAAAGTCAGCAATATACTGAGGGGACCCTTCTACGTAATTTGGGCAGATAAAAAAACCTGCTTTGATGTTAAAAACGTCTAAAACGGGCTTTATTTTCGTAAAACATTCTTCATAACCATCGTCAAAGGTCAAACAAACGAGCTTTTCACGCGGTGAAATTTTTTGCGTTCTGACCAATTGACTGCCTTCTTGAATCGGGATAAAATCCACTTCTTTCGACAGTTGAGTCAATGTCTCATAAAAAATATCCGCCGTTGTCTCGTTTGATACATCAATATAATGTCCGTTCAAAATATGCACGCCATACTGAGGGGCCTTCATTTTGCCAACAATATTGACGTATTGCTTCTTGACAATAATGTAAAAACGGTTAATTGGTGCTGGTAATATCATTTTAGAAATGCTGAATTTTAAAACCTTAGAAACGTAAAATAACTAAAAGCGTATTTTTGCTTTAGTTTGAAGAAAACACACAAGAAAGAGATTCCTTCTGAATGACAAAAATGCACTTCCCGCTGAAATTGTCAAAGAGCCATTTATTCCACGTTCCATAGAAACATAGGATAGGGCAAACGCGTCAAATTCTTGAACATCCAAAAGGTGCAGTACACCTTATAAATGGAGCGCACATCTTATAAATGGAGCGCACACTTTATAAATGGAGCGCACACTTTATTAAATGGAGCGCACACCTTATAAATGGAGCGCACACTTTATTAAATGGAGCGCACAC
>JAYTMW010000231.1:0-2398 GCA_043728105.1 Saprospiraceae bacterium
AAAACCAAACCCACCACTGAAACCATCAGTAGCTTTACGAATAGAAAAGGCTACGATTCTGGATTCATCAAAACCGATAATTTCAAAATTCGGTTAGAAGATTTATTGAAAAATCATCTCAATGAGTTGCCGCCATTGAAAGTTTCGACCGGCAAAACGCCTGACTTGTTGCGCTATCATCACTTCTCAATCGCCATGCACCGTGAACGGAAAATGCCTTTATTGACGGCTGTGAATATTGATGGCAATCAAACAAAAGACTTGAATAGAGCGTCCGACAAATGGAGTTTCGACCCTCGCTTGGATAAAAAATTTCAATTGGGTAAGGAAATATATGCTCAAAATGACTTGGATTTGGGGCATTTGGTGCGCCGTCTCGACCCAGTTTGGGGCGAAAACTACTTAGAAGCCAACGACGATACGTTCCATTTTACGGTTTGTGCACCCCAACATAAAAAACTCAATCGCATCACTTGGCTGGGTTTGGAAGATTATATTTTGAAAAATACGGACATCGAAGACCTCAAAGTATCGGTATTTTCAGGCCCCGTTTTCTCAGAGCGTGACCTCGATTATAGAGATATAAAAGTGCCTTTACAGTTTTGGAAAATGGCAGCTGTTATCAAAAAAAATGGTACCCCCTCAGTATCGGCGTACCTTTTGAGCCACGAGGAATATTTGGGCGATTTGGAGCGTGGTTTAATCGGCGATGATGGTTTTGGAGCATATAAAACTTTCCAAATTTCGTTAGATAAGCTCCAATCTTTGACCAATTTGAACCTCGATGCGCTTTTGAAATATGACCCTTTGCAAAAAACTCGTGGGTTGACAGCGTCTTATCATTCCGAAATTAAAGGGTTCAATGATATTCAGTTGTGATTACTGAGCTGCCAGTTTTTCCTATTGCTCAATTACTTGCGTCAAGTTGTCGCTAATTTCAAACACATCGTGGGTATATTATTCTTTACAAATTCTCTAAAAAAAAACTTGGCTCTTTGACAATATTAGCGGCTGTAACAACCCGTGCCACCGCTAAGGAGCGGTGGCACGGGTTTTAGAACGGATTTTGATTCACAATTTTACCCCCTCAGTATTTTACCGTTAAAGTTGTCAAAGAGCCAAAAACTCTACGTGTACGCCTTTTGTGCGCAGCACAAAACAGTGTGTAATGTGCCAAAATAAACGTAGATACCAGCTTTTTAAAAATAATTAATCAATCGTTTGATTTATTTAAACAATCGTTTAACTTTGTGCCATAAATTTAAAGTTGTATGGCATTTTATAAAAAAATTAAAGGAGAAGACACACTCGATACCAGAGCGTTAATCTTAGAAACAGCGACCAAATTATTTGCTGAGCAAGGGTTTGAAGCAGTTTCAACTCGTTTGATTGCCAAAGAGTCTGGGGCAAATATTGCGCTTATTTCTTATTATTTTGGTTCAAAAGAAAAGCTATTTGAAGCCATTATTGAAACTAAAATTCCAAGTATGCGGGCGCATCTTGAGGCGTTGTTACAAGACGCTGCGCTCGATAGTTGGGCGAAAATTTATACATTACTTGATATTTATATTGATCGTGTTTTCTATCAAAGAAGCTTTAATCGGATAATCATACGGGAAATGTCACTACTTCAACGCCCCGAACATGCTAATTTAATAGTTCAACAAATTATGAATAACTGGCATGTCATTTTTGCGATTTTTGAAGAAGGGCAACAACGAGGCACATTTCGGGTTGATGTAGATATGCAATTGACGTGGGTCAGCACCCTCGGAACGTTGTTTCAGATAGTCAACAATTCACCTATGGCATGTGCAATGGTGGGCGCAGAAAACGATGAAGAATTGTTTTCCGATGCTTACATTGATCGAGTTCGTCAGCATCTAAGAAGCATGTTAGTATCACACTTAACAATTCATAAATAGTTTATAATCAACTTATTACACATAACATTTAAATACAATAAAAACACTTAAATCAAATGTTTAAAAAATAAACAATCCAATATGAGATTATTACATTTTCCCCTACCCAAGGGTCTTTTAGTGTTTCTTTGGTGGGCATCGCTGCCTTTTGGCTATGCTCAAACCCGCACACTAACGCTTGATGAAGCCGTCAAATTGGGTATGGAACACAGCCGACAATTGAAGCTATCAAGCGGCAAAGTTGATGTCGCAAGACTCAAAATTAAACAATATTGGGCGGCTCAAGTACCTAATATTTCACTCAACAGCACCTACTCGCACCTGAGCGACAACGTCACGCCATTTTCTATCAAAGTACCGAATGGCACTACTTTGGAAGATCGTGTCTTGAATCCCCAAATCTTAAACCAGTTTACCAACAGGTTATCGGTTCAGCAGGTTTTGTACTCAGGTTTGAGGGCCATCAATTTTTT
>JAYTMW010000232.1:0-5965 GCA_043728105.1 Saprospiraceae bacterium
ATGTACTCCTTTCGCCCACGGGCAAACTCATAAAATCCCTCAGTAATGTTGAGGTAAAAGGTGAAGCCGAAGGTCTGATTTGTGCCGTGGAAAAAGAGAGCAAAAAGTTAGGTTTTTTGAGTAAAGAAACGGGTGAATGGGTCATCAATCCACAGTTTGACAACGCCCATTGCAATGGATTTCATGAAAGTTTGGCCGTTATTCAAGCCGATAATGACGGTAAACCTGCCAATTGTGTGGTCGATAAAACGGGTAAAATCATCGTTCCCATCACCGAGTGGACTATCAGCGATTTCAGCGATGGCATGGCAGTCGTTTCTACTTTAAATACTGATAATGTCCAAAATTTTGGGGTTATTGATAAATCGGGCAACGTGGTTATCCCTTTTGCATTGGCGTTTATCGGTGACTTTTCAGAAGGTTTAGCGGTCAAAGAAGACACAAAAGGCAAGTTGGGCTACATTGATAAGTCGGGTAAATGGGTCATAAAAGCACAATGGGCAGTGGCGAACGTTTTCAAGGATGGCATGGCAAGCGTGAGCGAAAAAAGCGAAGACGACCCACTTTTTTCTTATGTTGATAAAACAGGAAAACGCATTGGCGAATACGAATTTACAACCGCCAATCCCTTCAATGAGGGCATTGCCTCGGTGGGTTTCATGGTTGGAAAAGGCGACGATGCCGCCCAAAAAATGACCTATATTGACAAAACAGGGGAGCGCATAACCAAAGATTTTTTTGAATTTTCCATGCCTTTTTCAGAAGGTTTAGGCGGCGTATCTAAGGAAGTAGGCGAGCAATTATTGTATGGTTTCATGGATAAAACAGGCAAAATGGTGATACCCATGACCTACGAACAACCCGAAGGCATCAACCCCAAAATGGAATTTAAAGAAGGTTTTTGCCCCACAAAAAAAGGCTATATTGATGCAAAAGGCACATTGGCGATTCCTTTAAAAGGCATTTTATCCGAGTGTCAACCCTTTGAAAATGGCGTTACAAGTTTGTGTATTTTTAACGAAAAAGGCGACAATTTTAAATATACTTTGGTTGATAAAACGGGTAAAATTTTGTGGCAATCCGTTGACAATCAATCCCTTTGTTTCGCCGCAGGTGTTTATGTGAGCTTGGCAAATGGTGGTCGTAAAAAGATTGAAGATGTTAAAGTAGGCGATACTGTTTTAGACCTCAACAGCACCCCCTCAGTAGTAGAGGGTTTGGAAGTGCATCACGGCGATTTTATCATTGGCGCAGTACATTTTAACATGCCTGAAAACGTATCTTTTGTATCAAATCAAGGTTCAAAAAATAAGGTTTTATTGGAAGCCACTTTGAACCACCCCCTCCCGATATTCTCGGAACAGGTCAATATTTCAGGCAAAAAAGTAGCTTTAAGTGATGTAAAAACAGGCGATTTAGTTTTACAAATCATTGATAATCAAATAGTTAGGACAAGTGTTTCTTTTTTAGATAAAAAATATAAAACGGTTTCTAAAGTGTATAATTTGAAGACGAAGGGTAAAGGATATTTTGTGAATGGGTATGGGGTTTTTAATAAATAAACAGATTAAAGTTTTTTGATTCTAAAGCAAGAGACCCCTCAGTATTTTCAATAAATACTGATGAGTCTCTCATTTTAAACCCTACCCTACCTCAAAATACGCTATTGTTCGTATTGAGTTTTTTGTAAATAATTACAAATTTTGCATATTAATTTATGGAATTTAAAGCATCCTTTCATCTAACATTTGAAAATGAAAATACCCCCGTGATGCCCTTGGCTTTATCAAGCTAAAAGCATGACAGTATTTGAGCTTCTAATTTCTGTTTTTTATGAAAAATTACGCATTCAGCAATTCCGCATATAGAAAAAATAGAACCACAGATGATACTGATTAAACAGATTAACGCTGATTTTTTTCTGTTTTAACTAAAAATTATGTTCAAATCAACAGAAATCACTGAAAATCAGTTTTATCAGTATCATCTGTGGTTCTATTTTGTAATATGCGGAATTGCTGTTACGTATTATAACTACATGCTAAATCATTGAAAATCAACGAGTTATACTCTTATTTAAAGCAAATTTCTATCAATCAGATTCTCTTTCAAATTAAAACGTAAAACAAAATAATGAAAGCTATTTTCGCAATTCCCATGATGATTTTGCTGCCTTTTTTTCTTGCAGCGCAAAGTGTACCTACTCATAAAGCAGTTGAAAAAATATTGCAAGACGTGCCAATGGCAATGCCGCTTTCTGATTTCCTTAAAAGACACACCAAAGCAACTTTAGAGTCCACTTCCGATTCTCGAATTGAATACATTGAAAAAGGGAGTAATGGTATTAAAGAGTTAACTTACTACTTTGGTGGAGAGAGCAAAAAGCCTTTTTACGAGGTCATTATTGAGTTGGATGATGAGACGCTTCGTGCTTCTGTTGGCAAAAAACTTTTTGGTGAATTTAATCATCCGACCAATGAAAACAATTGGGTGGTTTATAAAGGTGATAAAGATTATTTAACCGTTGGTTGGATTTATGAAGCCAAAATAATTTATGCAGGAAAAGTGCCAAATACGGGTTATTTTGAAGATAAAATGTTTGATATAAAATCAAGTTTTAAAAACATTGACACTCGAATTAGCAAAAAAGACAATGCACAACCCATTGAAAATGAAGAAGTTAAGCCCGATGAAACCAAAACAGAAGAGGTCGCACCAGAAGCCGATTTAATGAATACTGTAGATGGTTATGGAAAAGAACTATCCACTCTTTTGGAGTCAAATTTTAAGCTCAAAATGACGGCAGATTCATTAAAATACTTATTTCCTTCAATAAAGATGGATAAAAACTCACCTGATTTTCGCAACGAATATGCTTTACCTATCAATAAAAATGGCTTGAAACAAGTCGATTTTTACAGTGTTAAAAAAGGAAATAAGGGCGTTTATGAAGTCATTTTTGAATTTGAAAATGCAGATACGGTGATGCGTTTGGCGGAGCTGATGTTTCCAAATATCAATCATCCGAGTTTAGAAAACCATTGGATTCTGAATGTCGAACCAAAATTAGACAACGGTTTGAATATCGTTTCTATGGCTTGGGTTTATGAAAATCGGATGATTCTTGCCGTCAATTTGCCCAATTCAGAATTGGAAAAAGAAGAAAGTTTCCAACTGACGGATGAATTTATTACTAACTATTTGAAAGGAGAAGGCATAGAACCTGCACCCAATAAACCCGCCGAGGAAACCAACAATTCCACTGAAAACGAAGCCACTTCGCTTGCCGTCAACAACCTTATTGCAGCGGCTATAAAAGGTTTTGAAGACAATAAAACGGAGCTGATGCCGAATAAAAAAGAGGAATATAACGCCGCTTCTTTTGTCGCATTGGGTCAAGAACAAGCGGTAATTCGTAAAAATGCGGCAGGAAATTGGCGTTTAGAAGTGCGTTTCCCAAGCTATGCCACTTCAGATGAAGCTAAAACGGTTTTTGATAACACGATTACTTTTTATCAAACGCTCGAAGGCTTGGAATATCGTTTGGTTAAAAAATCGGACTTAACGACTGCCAATGGTAGAACTTATATTTGGGATATTCAAAATTTGGACGATCAATCCACGGGCGTTATTCTAAAATGGCAATCTTACCCAACAAGCAATGGGCAGTTTGGTATTAAAATGGAGTTGGGAAAATAGTTATTATAGATAAAAAAATAAAAAACACATAGGCACATAGGACACATAGTATTTGTAAAATATTGATAATCAACACTTTATACAAATCTATGTGTCCTATGTGTCTATGTGTTTTAAAAAAATCGTTTACTATTTATTTCTATTAATTGACATAAATGGCAATTTTTAGAAATAAAATGCTTTCTAAATTTAATATGTACCCCCTCAGTATTTTCACTAAAAAAATCAAAAATTCTATGAAAATAAATTGTCGTTTTCTCCTCGTATTTTTCCTTTTTCCTTTCGTAAAATCAATCGCACAATCGCCCGAATTGCGGGTGCCCGCAACGCACGAAGCCTCTAAAACCATTTTTTCAAAAGACGATAAAATGATGATTTCGTTGGGTCAAGGCGAGTTGAGAATTTGGAATACTGAGGGGCCCTATCTCATAAAAACGCTTCCGATGCCAGGCAGCGACTCCATTTATGATACCGATTTACACATTTTTTCAGACAATAAAAAAATGTTGATTAACCAAGAAGGGAAAGTCCGGTTGCTAAGTTTAGAGACATTTGCGTGGGACAAACCTACTTGGAAAATTGATGACCCCGGCGCAACAGGTTTGAGCAATGACAATAAATTCTTGTTTTATTTCAATCGAAATAGTAAGAAAGAAGAAGTTTTACAAAAGTTGGATTTGTCAACGGGTAAGTCTCTCAAATTACTCAGTTTTAAAGCCGATGAAGGCGTATCGTATGGTGGTAAAATATCGCTCAGTAAAGATGAATCTCTCTTGTTAGGGTCGAGCCTTCTTGATAATGGCGGGGTTTTAATTGACCTAAAATTAAACAAAATGTTGAAACAATTTGCCGCAGAATGGGCTTTATTTATCAACGAAGCAAACAATATTATTCTTAGCACTCAAATAAAAGTGGGCGATTCGGATAAAGATACTTACGGCGTAAATCGAAAATTTAAGTTAGAAGAAATGGATTCTCGTACTTTTAAAGTCGTGAAATCCATGACCGTTTCGACAAAATCGGACGACATTCCCGAATACAACGGCATCTTATGGGTGGATCATAATGGTCGGGATAAAGTTTTATATGAAGTCAACAACCGTTTTTACACCGTCAATACCAACACATTTACCCAAAGCAAAAGACAAAAAGTGACGTTTAATATTGAGAGTCTTTCGGGCGGCAGTGCCATGTTATCGGCGGGTGGAAAATTCGCTTTTTGGTCGAATTACATGACCGCTTTCAAGACCGATGATGTGAAAAAACCGTATCAATTTGGCATCTCACCTTATCAACCTTTTATGTTGAGCGATGCGAGTCAAGGCAATGAATTAAAGGTATTGGCAGGCAATAGACTCATCGGTTTTGAGCCCCGTGGTTTGTCCATTACGCAACTCCCAAAAATGCCTTTCTTTGATTTTCATACAAGTTTTCGTTATATTCCAAGTCAAAAAAGGGTTTTTATGGAAGGCGTAGATTACGATGCAGGCCCCGTATATGTGTACGATTTGAAAAATGATACGAGCCAATATACGAAATTGCAACTCTCAAAAGAGGTTGATTATGACGTTGTGGCGATGCGAGAATATGATTCCTTAAATACAATTGTGCTTTTGTGTTTCGACCGTTTTTTCCTCATGGATACCCGTACTTTGAAGGTAAAACAACAAGTGCTTTATGGAGACGAATTTCGTCTTGGAGTCAATTCAGGGATACTCGATGATGATTATTTATGCGCTTTATCCGTTGACAAAACGAAAATTATTATCTCACTTGGCAAAGCGGAACAGCGAGATGATAACAATATTTTTGTTTGTTATGATTTGATTAATAAAAGACAAATTTGGAAATACGAAAATAATTCGATGCTCTCAAATCCCGTTTATTCAGAGAGCGATAAAAAAGTACGTTTTTTCGACAATAAGAAAAAATGTATCACTTTGGATGCGCTTACGGGCAAAACTCTCTCGACTACAACCCTCCTGCCTTCTCAAGATTATACAAGTTTATTTTCAAAAACGCAACAATATGTTTTAAATAAATTTTATAATGAACCCGCATTTTATGGTGGTATTTCCAATTATGATGTCTATGATGCTGTCTCTAAAAAATTAATTCTTGTGTTGCCTCAACAACGGACTGCTTACAAAAATGCTGTGTTCATGGCAAATGATCGCTATCTTTTGACCCAAGATGAAGACATGAAATTGTGGGATTTGGCAAAAGGAAAACTCGTGGCTCGCATCATCACTTTTCAAAATTCAAA
>JAYTMW010000233.1:0-3591 GCA_043728105.1 Saprospiraceae bacterium
ACTTATCATTCATAATTCATCATTAAAAAAAAGTGGAGCTGGGGAGCATCGAACTCCCGTCCGGACAAAGCACCTGAAAGCCTTCTACATGTTTATTTCCTTATTTGAATTTTCGAGTGATTAGGTAGGTCAAGCAACAAACCCATACTAACACCTTATCTCTTTTGTCTCATTGTTGATAAGAGCATTTCAACAACCAGCTTAATTGAGTTGATACGCCGTGCTGCGGAGTCAAGCTGTCCACGAAGACCCGTAGGTCACTGCACTAAGCGCAAAGGCTTCCTATTTCCTAGAATTAGGCCGCCATGGCATACTGTGTATTGCCAACTATAGTTTGAATTACAGTTTAACGTGATGTAAACCCTTATCACGACATGCTTACCAACCGATTACACCTTCCCGTCGATTCCAGTCAGCCCCAAATTTGTGAAAGAACTTTTTTTTTAAATGAATATCGAATATTGAACAAGGAATTTTGAATGTCGAAATATTGACAGACTCCTTTAAAATATAAATTTATTCATTCAAAAAGTGTGCGAAGATATAACAATCTTGGTCTTTTTTAAGTTCTTTTTAAAAAACATTTAATAGTAGAATTAAACGTTAAATGAACATTGTAACTTCTATGAGTGCATCCAAAATTTGTCAAATGAAAGGAATGTACTTTTTCATACTTCATAAGTAATTGATTATGAGTGATTTATAAAATTTATCATTCATAATTTATCATTCCTCATTCCTCAATAAATGTCTTTCGTTTTTTAATTCCTAATGCTTAATTTTTAGTTCCTTAAAACGTATCTTTGCGCCGCTTTTTGAAGATGAATCTAATTATAGACATAGGAAATACCCGCACGAAGTTGGCTCTCTTTGAAAAAAACAATTTGATAGAGAAAGCGAATGTAGATGTTCTGACGTTAGATGCTTTGTCCGATATGATGAAAGGGCGAAACATTGAAGGGGTCATTATGTCGGTTTCGGGTCAAGGTACTGAGGGGGTCGAGGTTTGGTTGAGGGAAAATTATTTTTTCATCAAACTCAATCACGAAACGCCTTTGCCCATTGAAAACGAATACGACACGCCTCAAACACTCGGAAAAGACCGATTGGCTTCGGCGGTGGCAGCCCATTTTATTTTTCCGAAAAAAACCTGTTTAGTCATTGACGGAGGCACAGCTTTAACCTTCAATTTGCTTTCTGAAAAAGGGGTATTTGTAGGTGGCAATATCACGGCGGGCTTGACCATGCGTTTGAAAGCATTGCATCATTTCACCGCCAAACTGCCCCTTTTGACTCAAAATACTGAGGGGCCTAACTATTCTGAAACAGTGGAAACTGAAAATGATTTGATAGGTAAAAATACCAATGATGCCATTTTGAAAGGTGTTCAATTGGGCATTTTATCCGAAATAGAAGGGTTTATTCATCGTTTTAGAGAAAAACAAAACAATATACAAGTCATTCTCACGGGTGGTGATGGGCTTTTTTTTAAAAATAATTTACAATTAGACAATACAACGCATGAGCCTAATCTCGTTTTGATTGGGTTAAATCAAATTTTGAACTACAATCTTCTTAAAAAAAACAAATAGCTTAGAAATTAACTATGACAATGAAATTACAAAAAATAATTATCCCTATCATTCTGATTATCAACACATTAAGTGGATTCTCTCAGATTATTGATACAAAATACAGTGATGTTCAACCGAAAGAGAATTCTCCGTTTTCTCGTTTTGGCTTGGGCAATATATCCCCTCAGTATTTAGCCAGCACCGCAGGAATGGGTGGCATGACGGCGGCATATCGTGATGCTTATCACTACAATCCAATGAATCCAGCTTCATTGTCTGCCTTGAAATTGACGGATTTTGACTTTGGGTTGTATGCCAAAAATACGAGTGTTAATGATGGCACAAATAGCCTAAACGGGTGGTCTGGGAACATCAATCATATAGCCTTAGGTTTTCCGACCTACAGTGTTATCAATGAGATTTATGATAGAAAGCCTCGTGAGGTGCGTTGGGCAATGGGTTTTGCGTTAATGCCTTATAATACAATGGGTTATTTGATTGAGACACAAGCAAAATCGCCAAATAATCTTGTTGACTCAGGCATTGTTAAAAATAATTTTATCGGAAGTGGTGGTAGTTATCGCTTGATGTGGGGCAATGGTGTTTCATACAAGGGGTTCTCGGTGGGTGCTAATATTGGTTATTTGTTTGGGAAAATGAATTATTTCAGACAAAACCTCCTTTTCGACCCGAGTTTTCTTACCTATGCGAACAATTTTCAAGAAAATTATACACTGGGTAGCTTTTTCTGGAATTTAGGTTTGCAATACACTATTACGCTTGACCCCAAAAGTAAATATGGTGATAAGGGCGATAAAAAACATGTTATTATAGGCGGTTATACCAACCCAAGTATGACCATGAACACCACCTCAAGCAATGTTTTCAAACGCCAGCTTTTACTAAGAGACAATACCGTCGATGAGCGTTTTGATCAAATCATTTCGGAGGAAAGTGGTATCCAAAACACAGGAAAATTGCCATCGGAAACCACTATTGGAGTCAACTATGAAAATGGCGCAAAATTTAGAGGTGGCATCGAATATTCAACGTCAAGTTGGAGTCAATATAGTAATAAGGCAGATAAACGTTTTTCACCTTTAAAAGATGCGTCTCAATTTTCAGTGGGTGCTGAGTTTGTTTTAAGTAAAAGCAAATTGAAGCCCGATGAAGAAAAAATACATTGGCGGGTAGGCTATCGTGCAGGTTCCGACCCTCGTATTTTTAATGATGAACAGGTTAAAAAATCAGCATTAACTTTTGGTATGGGCTTACCGATGCGGGTAGGTCGAGGCGCACAAATTTCTTTCATGGATTTGGGCATCGAATACGGCAAAATTGGCACAGATAAAATTGTTGAAAACTATTGGCGCATTTCACTTGGTTTCACGCTGAATGATAATAGTTGGTTCTTGAAACAGCGTTATCAATAGGGTGTAGTTCCCCACTCGACGTATTTACGCACTGTTTTGTGCTGCGCACAAGAGGCGTACGTGAAAGTTTTATTTCGGTTTGAACTAATTTTTCCCAATAGAAATTTTTCCAAAATTTCTATTGGAAAAAATTAGTTCAAACCATTTAGTCCTTTTTTTTAGTACGCCTTTTATGCGCAGCATAAAACAGTGAGTAAATACATTAAATGAGAACTACACCCAATGAGAAAACAAACTTAATTATGATAACCGCAAAGGTCAGCAATTTCCGCTTTGACCTAACCGAAAGCGGAAATTACTGCTTTGTGTTTAATTTTGTCTTGGCACTTATTTTTTAACAATCATTTGCTACTTAGTCAATTTTTATATATGAAAAACATCCTACACAGCTGCTATATATTTTTGGCAATCCTAATTTTCGCTTCATGCGAAGGTTTAGACATCGTTCCCGAAGGAGATATTTCTCTCGACCAAAGTTTTACGAAACCGCAGGATGCTGAAAATGCACTCTTGGGCATATATGTGACCCTTCAACACAAAAGTTATTATGGTGGTTTTTACGTTCTTTCGGCCGATGCTTTAGG
>JAYTMW010000234.1:0-2485 GCA_043728105.1 Saprospiraceae bacterium
AGTAACATCATCTGGCTGTAATTGTTTCAAAGCCTTCTGAATGTAAAACTGCTGTTCTTTCCTTTTCATATTGTCTGTCGAGTCACCCCCCCTCAGTATCGAGACCTCCGAGTAGGCATTATCGAGGTCTTCGGTCTTCATTTTTTTCTTCTGCTGAATCGTCAACGCCGCATTCATAATAATCCGATAAAACCACGTGGTGAATTTCGCCTCCCGATTAAAATTCGGCAATGCTTTAAAAGCGCGAACAAAGGCATCCTGCCCTGCTTCTTCGGCATCTTCGCGGCTACCGAGTATGCGATAGGCAATGGTAAAGGCATAATCCTTGTGCCGATTGACCAGCTCGCGATAAGCGGGCGTCTCACCCCTCAGTATGCGCTCGATGAGCAGTATGTCTTTGTCCTCCGTTGTCTTCACGGTTTATATGATTGGTGATTTCTTTAAAAGGTTACAGGCAGTCCTTAATGATAAATGATAAATGATGAATGATGAATGATAGGATGTGCTTTTGCATACTTTAAAAGTATTTAAGAGGTATTACTGATTGAAAATCAATGTTTTATAATCATTTTATTTTTTTTTAAAATAGCCCGTAACCTATTGCGCGTACCCTCTATCATATGAGCATACGAAATTCGTTAAAGTTTTTAAGAAATAAAATTTATTAACAGTAAAAAATATTGACAACATGACACCGCAGCAATTAGCATTAATGGTTCCCATAATCGGATCAATCGGTTTATTCACGATGATTATTTTTATCCGCCGCTTTGAAAATATAGAACGCATGGCAATGATAGAGCGTGGGCTCAACCCCAAAGACGCCAAAACAGTTTGGGGCAAACGCGACCCTTATCGCCCGTTGCGCTTCGGATTTACGGCGGTCGGTATAGGCTTAGGTTTATTCTTCGGCAATTTATTTTTTCACGATGAAGGCGTGATAGCAGGATTGATTGTCCTTTGCGGAGGTGTTGGTTTGTTAAGCGGCTATCTTTTACAGATGGGCTTACAAAGCAAAGCCGACAAGGACAATAAGGATAAAACAGAAACTGACGAATATCTTTAATCCATTAAACCAAATAAAAGTCAAAAGCCGTTCGATACCCCTCAGTATCAAACGGCTTTTTCAATATAAAAAAAATGCATCAAGCCGAAATTTGATGCACGTAATTCTTAAATACTCACAATTAAACTAATGGTAAATTCTTTCATTTGGATTTCTGTAATTATAGCCATACAACAAAGTTAAAAATTGATTTAATATAACCTAAACTATTTTTAGATTAATCTAAATTTTTATTTTTAATATCTAAACAATAAAATTTAATTTCTTTAAAATAAAAACAATAAAATTTAATTTCTATAATACCCCCTCAGTATATATTTCATTTTGAAATGCTAAAAGATGTTTTATTTTAATGCTCACTTTACTGAAATCAAAATTTTAAATTTTTGTTAAAAAACAAATTTTATTCGGTGCTACCTTGTAAAATGATAGAGAATACGCGTATATTTGTGCCATAATGAATCATACGGTAACGACATATTATTTCATCTCTTCCATCGAGCGTCAAATTCGACTGCTACGACCAAGTCGTATACCGCCACGCGTGAGCGTGAAATAACCCAATCCATCCGGCACAAGAGTTCAAGGAACTCAGCCGTACAAGTATCAAATACCATTTCCCTAACCGTTTATTTTGTCATTGGTTTCAGAGCCATGAGTTATTACTGCACGTTATTTGCATCGTGCTCATAATAGCTTCTGACACATGAAAAATCTCTGACACAATAGTAATTTGTATCTACGATATTTTATGTTTTTTAAATGTATAAAACTTTCATTATCAAACATTTAAATTCTTTTTAAAAGAAAAATGGACATTCAGCAGAATATTTCGATTAAAGATTTCACCATTGTTGTAGCCAACGAATCTCATGCACCCTACGCTCAGCAAATCTGCGATTTGATTGAAGAATCGGCTCGCGTACGTGGCACGGGCATAGCCAAGCGTGATCCTGAATATATCAAAAAGAAATTGGTGTCAGGTCATTCGGCAGTGGCTTTGGATGGCGATAAACTCATTGGTTTTTGCTATGTCGAAACTTGGGGGCATGGCAATTATGTCTCCAACTCAGGCTTAATCGTTGACCCCGAATATCGCAAACACGGTTTAGCAAGGGCAATTAAAAAAGAAGCGTTTGATTTAGCGCGCAATCTTTATCCTGATGCAAAAGTCTTCGGTATCACGACGAGCGGTCCAGTGATGAAAATCAATACCGAACTCGGTTATATGCCCGTCCCTTTTAGCGACTTAACGCAAGACGATACCTTCTGGAAAGGCTGCAAAAGTTGCCCCAACTATGCTATTTTACAAGCGAAAGAACGTAAAATGTGCCTTTGTACGGGTATGTTAGCACCTTCTAAAAATGAGGAATTGCGTATAAAAATTGATTTGACAAATCAAATTATCAATAATAAAAA
>JAYTMW010000235.1:0-3783 GCA_043728105.1 Saprospiraceae bacterium
CGTTTCACCCGCGAGCTGCCACCTAATTTTTTGCCATTGGGGTTCATCAAGCGCACCCATGAACGGTCGGTTTGAAACTCCTGTCCAAATCCATCATCAATCAGTCGGGATTGTTCGTGGAAAGCATTGAGTAGCTTTTCTATAAGCGTGATGCCTGTCAATTTATCTAAAATATCCGCTGTGGAGAGCGGCACACCTGGCGGTAATGTACCATAAATGAAATAGGGTGTATTCAGTTTTGAAAAATTAATAGCTGCTTTGGCTATAGGATTGATGTGATAACCTCTTTTATCTCGTAAGGTAACTGATTTTAATTTGATAAAAGCAAAATCACCCGCAGTCGAAACCTTAGACGCAGCAGGCTCTATTTTAGCGTAACCCGATACGTCTTCGTAATTGAGTGCTGCTTCATTAACATTGACTGAAAAACGAAAATACATCAAATTATCTGGCAATTCACTCAGATAGTTTTTAATAAAAAAATCTTCTTTATTTGCACCTGTAATGGGTTGTTTGAGTTTTACTTTTAAATATAAATTGTTAGAAGGCGGTGTCGTTGCAGTGTTTCGTGAATATAAATTGTTGTTCGCAGGTATATTATTAGCAAAGTCATAATCATTCGTTGCCCCAACAACATCAAACATTTCCCCTGCCCGCTGATTTTGCACATATTGATAATCATCTGATTCATAGTCAACCTTGATAATGCCGCCTGTAGGCAAATCAATGCGTTCCAATTGCCAAGAACGGGCATTTTTGGCGGCTTTTGTAGAATCTTGTTCTGTATAGGGGAAAACATCATTGCCTATTGCTGTTGGGTTCTTTTTATACATGCTCCACCTATCGCTTTCTTGAATATTGTAAGATGGGTTTTCCGTAGAATAAGTGAATTTGTAAGGTGACAAATTGCCTTTTTTAGAATCTTGAAACGTTGTCGTGACGCTTTTTAACGTCAATTTGCCATTTACAGAACCTGTAAGATTATTCGGCACATTGGTGCAAAGTGTATAGTCATGTCCCAAAACAACCGTTTTCAAAAGAGGGGGATTGGTAGTAGGAAAAAAACAACCATCCGCAGCATAAAAATCAATTTGTTTCAAGCGTTGTAATTTTGTACCGCCTACTACTTTGCCATTTTCATCTGCCACGCCCTGCCCGTCGAATCGGGGAGCATAAGTAAAAACAGCTTTTTGCGTGCGTGTTCTAATGGTAGAGAGGGTGTATATCTCTTTTTCACCATACACATAGTTGGCTCGGTCATCTGTTAGGTTAGTCCTTAACCCCTCAGTAAAATTGGCAGTATTCTCACCTAAAGGCGTACGCCAGTTAAAATTCAAATTATTCAAATTGGGGGTATAATCAAATCGAGTGAAAGTGCCCAAATCATCAGGTGTTGCCCCATTATTGGTCACATCTACATAATCGGGAGACAAAATCTCCGTCAAATGATAGGCATAAGCATAAGCTGGGGTTGTACTGGATTGGTAAAAATTGTCAAGCCCTTTAGTATTGCTGTCCGAATTATCACCCGAACTATATGTTATCAAACCTTGAGCATTTTTAGTCAACCCTTCTACAGCAAAAGTGACTTCTTTCTGTGTAGTATTATATGCTGCCAAGCCAAAAACATAGCGTGTGCCATCAGGTTTAGTGATGGTAATTTCGCCGATATGGTGGTCTTTTTTTGTTATGGGCGAAGCAACATTTGGTGAAAGCGTCCGATACTGTTTGAGTTTTTTAATTTCACCAACCGTTAAATAAGAAATAGCCGTATTACGGGGTTCTCTGTTTTCTTTGCGAACTGGGTTGTCCAATATTTGTGAAAAGTTTTCGCCTTCCAATTTGTTAAACGCCTCGTTTCTATTGGTGGCTATTCTCACGGCTTTTTCCTTGCCGATGATTTCATAAAAAGTCGGATTGTGCGATACAGTTAATTCACCTGCTTGCTTGAAGTAAACATTCTCTCTATGAGACCCCTCAGTAACTGCACTAAAAAGTAGTCTATTCAAAGCATCATTTTGATTTGCCCAGACACCCGATACTGATTTAGCGACATTGACGGTTAAATCAATGCCAAACTTAGCTGTATTGCCTGGACCTGCTTCCACACCCACCTGTCCATTAAAACTGGGATGATAACCAGCAGGATTAAACACAAACCCTGCTTCGTTGCGATGCGCCCGAAACATACCGCCCAAACCTTGTGCATTGATACAAAAAAGGTCATAAGTTAAAGTTGTCAAAGGCAATACAGGCGTATTGGCAGAGAAGCTGCCGTCTTTTTCTCGATTAAAATCCAAAATAGCATCTGGATTATTTATGCCTTCTTGCAAATTGAAATAACCGTAAGCGGATTGAGTTTTAGTTTTGTTCCTCAATTTTTGCCGTGAAAAATAGCCCTTTATATCCAAATTTGGGTCTGCGGAAGCAATTGCAGCTGAGGGTTTAAATGTCCCCCCAATGCTTAGGTTTTCAAACTCTAAATCGCCTGTTGGTGTATAGGTATTGAGGCTTAATGGAATAGAGCCGCTAACACCTGCGGAACGGTCAAAATGCGATTTCTCGATTATGCGGGGTGTCACTTTTTGTGCTGTCAATGTGATAGCTTTTAAGCCATGCCGTGAACTGAAGCCCATACCCAAATTGAGTTTATTGTATTTACTGGGGTCGTCTTTAGCGCGTTTTTTGGCAAAAGATACTGAGGGGGTAACTTCAACGCCATCAGCATCGGATAGGCTCAAGCCCAAGTTGGCAGTGTAGGGTAGTTTGGCTTTATCGCCTGCACTGACCGCCAAATCCAGTGAAGGTTCAATGTTGAATCCTTTATAATTGTTCCAACTAATGCCCATTGTTACACCTATTTCGGGCTTTAAACTTTTAATTTTGGGCAAGCCTGCCAACTCAAAGCCAATACCTGCCGATATACCATACGTGCGGTTGGGCAATACATTGGTTTTTTTCTCAACAGCATCGCCATCAAAATCATCGGGAATGCCCCGCACAGAACGGCTAATAACGCCTGTATTGAGGCTCCAACCCAAGCCGACCATGCTGGCTTCCTCATCCATAGAACGCCCACTTTCGTAGGACAAACTAAGGGGATAATCACCCACTTGCCCAAGCGGAATAGCGTATTGAAAATCGCCTGTGAATGGGTCAACATTCTCTGTAACTCCTGTGGGTTGAAATTGCATCACTTCGGGTGTGGAAGGACCTGTAGTTAAAGCATAGGATGCTATCGGAAAAAGAAGTTGATAAACGAATACGAAAAGCAGGCACGATGCCAAACGGCGGTGATAAAGGGAGGTTTTCATTATTGTAAAATTTTTAAAAGGGTTTATACAAATAAATCACACAGGATTATGAAAGAAGTTGAGTTTAGTGTTCATGCAAATGATATACTACAAATATACAAAAATTATTTTATCAAAAAAATTTTTAAATTCAATCCTGATTCTAAAAATAAATTGGATTATGTTAAAATGAAATGCTAAATCATAAATCCCTCCAACAATCCCTTCCAAACAATAAATCCCTTCTTATCATCAGAATAATCATGAAGTATTCGATTGAAATTATTGGGTTGCGTTTCAAGAAAAACTTGTCGTCCGTTGTTTTTGATAATACTTAACTGTTGGTCAATCTCTTTGAGTTTTATTTTAAGAGTTTGTATGTCTTTTGGAATATGCCAAACATAAGTTGCCTCTTCGGTATCCAAAGTTTCTAAAACGATATGGAATTGCTCTTCGCCAGATAATAGAAAAATGAATGAAAATGGGCTTA
>JAYTMW010000236.1:0-10744 GCA_043728105.1 Saprospiraceae bacterium
GTGCAATCGTCCAAAGAATCCATGAAAAATGGTGTTTTGACTATCAAAACGCAACTTGAAGCGGGCATATACGGCGCATCTCTTTTGGACGATGAAAACAACAATACCAAAATGGATTACAATTTTATCGGCGTACCAAAAGAAGGTTTTGGGTTCTCAAATTACTACCACAAAGGCTTCTCTAAACCTAAATTTCAAACCTTTCAATTTGAAGTAAAAGAAGCCGTTTCGACTAAAATCGACATGGCTATACGTTATATGTAGCTTACGGATTTATCCGAACCCGTCGAAACGGATTTATCCGTCGAAATGCCTAATTGGGTATTTTCAATTTACGTATTTCAACGGATAAATCCGTCTCGACGGGTTCGGTTAAATCCGTAAGCTACATAACTATCAATTTCTTAGTCAATTGCGAACCCGAAAACTGCACCTTCACAAAATAAATGCCCTGCGTAAAATGCGGTATCTCAATAACAGATTTATACCCTTTTGTTTGAAAAAGCAAGCTACCTTTCACATCAAAAATCGAAATATTTTTCACATCATTCACATTAAAAGGGCTACTCAAATCCAAAGAAAAACCATTTTTTGCAGGATTTGGATACATTTTGAAAGCATTATCGTTGGCGAATAATTCATCCGTTGCAGTAGCCAACGTACAAATCGTTCCTGTATAATTGGAGGTAGTTGTAGCCGTCGGCGAAACAAAATTGAAGGTATAAGCCCCCGCCGCCGTCCAACTATAATTGACGGAATACGTCTGATTAGCCAACGTATAACTCAAATTATATCCATTAGTACCATTTGCAACGCAACCCGTGATAGCCGCCCCATTCAGCGGATTGCCCGCAGGGCGAAAAGGATTGCCCGTGGGTTGTGGCACAATTTGGTCGGTCGCATCTTTCGTCACAACGCCCACCATATTACCCACCATATACGGATAATCAATTGTACCGTGATAGTGATAAACGCCGTTCAAATAATGCCCATGATTGGCATCCAAAGCCGTCATCGCCACACCACTCGGCTCTTTTGCTGCATATACCGCATAGCCGTCTAAGGCAAACGCAATGGGTAAAACGGCGGCGTTGATACTGTCAAGACTGAGGGGTGCAACGTGATAATGATAGTCATCGCCTTTGCCACAATGCCCTCCGTACTGATCTAATTCACCAATCAAATAAGAGTCTTCACCTCGATTATTCAAAGCATTAAAAATCGGAATACCGTTGGCAGCAATCGCAATTGCCCCTTTAAAAAAATTGGTTTTTGTGGGTGTAGGCGTTGCCGCAACGACCGGATTTAAGGGAATACTCCACGCATTTACGCCCGTATAGCATTTAGGCGTAGGCACTTGTTGTTGCCAATTGGTAATCCCTTTCATCATCGGATGCGTAGGCAAACCCAAACTTTCAACGTAAAAATAATTAACATCCCAACGGGTTTTTACCTTAGATTTGAAGGGAACAAAAGCGGAATCAACAAAAAGAGGATCCGTTCCCAATATTGGCTTGGGCATAAAACTGATAAAAATTGCCATAACGCCCACCAAAGCAAGCGGATAAGCATATTTAAAAGCATATTTTTTCAAACCCAAACGAATAAATAAAAATGTAGTCAACAGAGAGAGAAACCAAGCAAGCAACCAAAAATTCGCCTGCATCATCGCTTGCCAATCAAAGGCGTTTTGAGTACCAGATACTGTCACGCCGTTGCGTGATGAAGCCACAGGCATCAAGGGGGTATTCAATTTTTCAATTTGCTTATATTTTTGAATCACATACAATTGGTCATTCAAAGTCAAAGCCGATAAAGGCAATTTTGAAATCAAATGTTGGGCATCTTCCAAATAAACCACCTTGTCTTTCATCATCAAAAAAGAGGCTTCCATGGTTTTGTTTTGGGAGGCGATAGACCAATGTTTTAAGTTTGCGTGTTCATGATTGTTGTGGGCAAGAAGTGCGTGTGAAAGAAGGCACAAAAAGGCAAGTAGGAGATTTTTCATTTTTTAGAATAATTTTAAATGGTTATGAGTACACATTGTATTCGGAAAATTTATTTCCCGTTTGTTTAAAGTTTAGACGCTGTTTCTCTTAAAATCTGGTGAAAGTGGGTCGAAATGACTTTTATAATTATTGGCTTTTCAAAAATAAAGATTTGTTTAAATTGCAAAGTGTAATTATCTTAAAATAAAGGAACAATAAAGCAAAAATGACTTGACAAATACTGGACATTAAAATAAAAGTGGAATTAGCGATTCAATTAGAGAAAAATGATGTTTTTTAGGTATTTTTTTTGTGGTACTAATGTACATTATGTTAAGTCAATTTAATTGACTTAAATATTGTCTCAAATACTGAGGGGCCTCTTTCGCCAAATTTTAAGAGATAGGCTATGAATATGCACGAGCCAAACTACCTCTTCGTTTTCCTTAAAACCTTTTAAAAAAATATTATCCTTCACAATTTCTGATACATGATATAGGCATTTGTCAAGCCGTCTGTTACATGCCTAAATGCATCAGGAATTTCGCCGATGATGCTGAACCCAATTTTTTGCCACAGTTTCACGGCTCTTTCGTTGCTTTTCACCACAATATTGAACTGCATGGCGTGATAGCCTAAGTTTTTGGCTTCGACGAGCGAAAACTCACCCATGCGTTTGCCCACGCCCAAACCTGCGCTCGTGGGTGCCACCATATATGACGCATTCGCTATATGTGAACCCAATCCCGTTTGGTTGTCTTTGATGACAAACGTGCCGACAATTCGGTTGTTGAACCGTGCCACGTAGGTACGTTTGTCCGTGCCAAACCAATAATTGAGCATGGTTTCTTTGGACGAATTGGGGTCAAAAGTGTAAGTATCGCCCGTGGCAATAACAGCTTTGAGGATAGCCCAAACGTCGTCTTTATCAGCCTCATTGGCGTTTTCAATGATAATCATAAATTTATTTTCTGAATTACTAAGTAACGAGTAAAAAATAACATGGTCAAATTTTCACAGGTGCAGATTTGTACCGACCTTCATCGGTAGCACCGCAATATTTGTAGCATTTCGACCAACTGAGTTTTCTAAGGTGCAGCGCACCGAAACATTCATTGTATCTGTGTTCCAAAACTTAGAAAACTTAATTATTTGGTGATAGTACAAATGTTACGGTGCGCTGCACCTATTAGACCACATTATTTTTTACCTGTTACTAAAATGATGAATTAATAGGTCTTTTTTCCAAAAAAAAGCCAAAATACTGAGGGGCCTCTTTCGCCAAATCAATTAGAATTTAGACTATAAAATTAGAATTTTTAGGTACTAAATTTCCGTTTCTTCATTTAATTAAACAAGAAATTTATGTCTGAGTAAAATACTATGTTCTTTTTTGCCCAAATCCTTAAAAAGCAATCTAAAATCATGTACTATTTGTGTGCAATCTTGGCTACGAAAAGATAACTTTACCCACAATTTTATTCATGTCTTATCTAATTTTTTAATCAAAATAATATGAAAAAACGACTACTCACTACTCTATTTGCCCTCGCCGTTTTGACGGTTTTTGCGCAAAAAAAATTGATTCATTGTGGCATTTTGATTGACGGCGTGAGCAATGCTGCCAAGACAGAAATGACCATTGTGGTTGAAAAAAACAAAATTATTGCCCTTCAAAATGGGTATCTCAATCCGCAAACTGGCGATGAGGTGATTGACCTAAAAAACAAAACGGTCATGCCTGGATTGATTGATTTGCACGTGCATATCGAGAGCGAAACGAGCCGTGATGCCGCCCAAAAACGCCTCGGAATGAGCATGGCAGACGTGGCTTTTGAGGCCCAACAAAATGCCAAAACCACCTTGATGGCGGGCTTCACTACCGTCCGTGATCTGGGTGGTTCGACGGTGAATATTGCCCTCAGAAATGCTATAAACAAAGGCATTGTCGTAGGCCCACGCATTTTCACAAGCGGAAAAACCATAGCCACTACGGGCGGTCACGGCGACCCCACCAACGGCTGGCGACCCGATGTAACGTTCCCCGAAAACTTCGACGATGGTGTTGTCAACAGCCCCGAAGATGCTCGCCGTGCCGTGCGTCAGCGTTATAAAGATGGTTCGGATTGTATCAAAATCACCGCTACGGGCGGCGTTTTGAGCATCGCAAAAAGCGGCAAGGCCCCTCAGTTTATGCAGGACGAATTGGATATGATTGTCAAAACCGCCAACGATTACGGCTTTCACGTGGCGGCACACGCTCACGGGGCGGAGGGCATGAAACGGGCTATTCGTGCGGGTGTGCGCACCATCGAACACGGCACGCTCATGGACGACGAATGTATCAAATTGTTTATTGAAAAAGGCACGTATTATGTGCCAACAATTATTGCGGGCAGGTCATCAGCGGACTCGGCGAAAATCCCGGGCTACTACCACCCTTTTGTGGTCGTAAAGGCGTTGGAAATTGGGCCACAAGTGCAAAAAACGTTTGCAAAAGCCTACAAAGCGGGCGTGAAAATTGCCTTCGGCACGGACGCTGGCGTGTTCAAACACGGCAAAAATGCTTTGGAATTTCAATACATGCTCGAAGGCGGTATGCCTGTGATGGAGTCCTTGAAATCAGCCACGATGGTGGCGGCAGAAGTGTTGGATATGAAGGCGGAAATTGGTAGTTTGGAAGCGGGTAAAATAGCGGATATTATTGCCACCGAAGCCAATCCGTTGACGGATGTGAAGACCTTGATGAACGTCGTTTTTGTGATGAAAGAAGGGGTTGTTTATAAAAAATAAGATGAATTAACCTTCCAAGAGTTCAAAACTCTTTCCATTACCCACATCTTTAAAACGCTAAGAAAAAAGTGTCATTGCGAGGAGGCACGACGAAGCAATCTGTTAGTTTTAGTAGAATCTCTTTCGCTAAACTTTCTACATTGCAAAGTTCATGAATCATTTCTACTTATTTTGAGCATGCAATCAGAGGTCAAATAACAGATTGCTTCGTCGTACCTCCTCGCAATGACACATTTTTCTTAGCGGAGACTTGTGGGTAATGGACAGAGTCTAAAACTCTTGGAAGGTTTTACGTTAATTAAATTCAATATACGTCACGGGATGAATTTCCCAAACCGAGTTCGGTTTTGTTGCCCCCGACCCTATTTGATTGGGTGAGTGATGACTGTCAAAAAACAGCGAACCACGCACCGTAATTTCTGGAAATTTAGATTTTGGCGCAAACGTTTTCTTATTGCCCGTAAAAAAATCTGGGTATTTTTCGTAGAGTTGACGGCGGGTGCGTTCCAAAAAAAAGTAGTCACGGGTGGTCTTATCTTTCGGCAAACCTGCGATTTCGACGTTCAAAATATTCACTTTTTCGCCTTGCTCATTTAAGTCGCCCACGAGGAGGTGAAAATCTTGGTCAGATTCTTTTGAAATGCGAAAAATGTAGGCTTTTTTCAACAAAACGTTACGATTCTCGTCCACCGTGCGCAAAGATTTGTCGTTTACGCCCGTCTTCCGCATGTAATTATCGGTCGGTAAAGAGGCTAATAAATCGCCCACGGTTTCAAAAAACTCCGTTTTGCGAGTCGCCATCGAGGTTTTTGCCTGCGCCCTCACCTTTCCAACGTAATCAATGCGATAGGTTTCGGATGCCTCTTTTGTGAAATTTACTTTGAGTTTATCAGGGTCAACTCGACTGATTTTGATTTCAGAAGTGGGTATTTCAGTCGTCGAATCAATGGGTACAATGACCACCGCCGTTGAGTCTTTGGGCAACTTGCCAGTGTTTTTTGGCGTGTTGTTGGGAAAGTCAATGGGCTTAAAAATGTAACAACCACTGACTATTAACACCCAACAAGTCAAGATAAATATTTTCGATAAACGCATCATTTTGTTCTAATTTTTCGGCAAATATAGGTGTTGACACGACGATATTCCTATTAAAAAAAATTAAAAGGGGGCCCCTCAGTATTTTTGTTAATTGAATGAGGATGGGTAGGATTTTTTGGATTTTGCAGGATTTTTTACCGTATTGGATAATTTTTTTTTAAGAAAATAAGGAGGAGTAAGTACGGAGTGCCGTATAGAAGTACGGAGTACGGAGTGCCGTACAGGAGTAAGGCGTAGAGCAACGAATTTGGCGTATGGATTTACGCATATTTTATTTTTCACTCATTACTCCGTACTTCTATACGGCACTCCGTACTTACTCCTCCTTATTTTCCTAAAAAAAAATATCTCACATGGGAAAATTGGAAAGGAGACCCCTCAGTATTTTTGAAGATTTTGACCATTTTTCACGCTTCCGCAACATCTCGACCGCTTTTTTTACACAACCGCAACAGTGAAGCCAACACGCCAAATGCCGCTATGCCGATAAATCCATAGGCAAAATCGGGTTGGTGACGCATCATGGCTTCGATGGGAATGTTAAACATTTTTGGTAACACGAGAACGGGTGCCACGCTCAATCCAATGCCAAAAAGACACCGTACAAAGCTCCAAAACGGCGGTAAACCGAGTCTGAATTTTCGTAAACGCCAGCCGTTGAGTTGATACAAAACGCACACAAAAGTCCACAAAACCAAAACGCCCGTGGCGGCTCTTTGGATTAACTCAATCGAAAAACGCTCCGTGTATGGCTTGTTGAGTAGCGTCAAAATAATGGCTTCTTTTACTTCTTTGTTAAATTCTAAACTATTTGTGTTGTCTAAAACGGCGACTCCATAAAGTTGTTGCGGCATAAAAAATAGGGCAGCGTTAAAGTTTTCGTTTAAGCCCAAATGCTGCATGACTTTTTGCCCAAAATAGTGCGTCTCCCCCCACCCCATTGCGTAATCATCTTTCACAGGATTCAACCATTCTTGATACAATTTTGTGGAAATATTTAAGGCTTTTATGACCGTATCTTTCTTGTGTTTTTCGGATGTGTCGGGTAAAATAGCCCGCAAATACGCACACAAATCATTTGCCGTGGATGCTATTTTCCCTTCCGCCACGTTAAAATTAGAATACGGTTTTGTGGGCGATTTTTCGGGCAGTAAATACGCATATTGGTAGCCTTCAATCAAGCCACGAGCGATGGTGCTGTCGTAATTGGCGTAAGAGTGCGTCATGTTCAAAGGCTCGAAAATATACTCTTTTACGTAGTCTGTATAGCTTTTTTTACTTGCTTTTTGAATAATTAACCCCAAAAGCACATAATTTGAATTGCAATATTCAAAGGCTTCACCGATGGAATTTTTAGGGTATAAGGTTTTGAGATAGGTTGTAAATGCCTTTTGAAAAACGGCAGAATCAGAGGTTAAATTTTCATAAAAACCGCCCGATTGTGGCAGCCCACTCGTCTGATTTAGAAGGTGGCGCACTGTGATTTTTTTATCCGCCGCTTCGTTCAAAAAAGAAAAATCGGGCAGGTAAAAACTCACGGGTTTATCGAGATTCACTAAGCCACTATCCACCAATTGCAGGATAGCCAAAGCGGTAAAAGATTTGGTATTTGAACCGATTAAAAACAGGGTATCAATGCCCGTATTGAGCGTTGTAAGCGAATAAATGACCCGTTCTTTGTCGGTTATGGCAATCGAAACATTGGGTATTTTGTACTTTATAACAAGCTGCGAAATGACATAATCTAAGTTTTTTTTGGAAAACGGCTCTTGTGCGTTGAGTTGCAAAACGAGTAGTAAGAAACAAAATGTTTTAATAATTCTCATAGTTTTTTGATTTAGCAGTATGTTAAATTTCTATTTTTTGACTGTTAAAAGTAGAAAAATAAGTTTGATTGAGCAAAATAAGATTCGTGTATTTATTGTAATTATTTTATTGATATTGGAAAAATAATCTATCCATATACGCTATCGCTTTTTCAAATCTTTCTTCCCAATTTCCCCCAATAATTTCATACACAACACCACTTTTTTTAAGTTCGTTTTGATGAAAATCGTCTAATTCGTTGCGTTTTTCGAGATCTAATCTTGTGCCGTCTTGTACGTACACGGCATCTTTTTGGAGATAAATATAGGCATCAAAAACGTTGGCTTTTTCAATCCAATCGTCCACAATTAAGGGTTTATTGAATAGAAAATGAGCGTACGATTTTGTGGTCAAAATATCCGTATCTACGAACAAAAATTTGTTTGCATAAGGCTCTTTTTCAAGGATGGTTTTAGCGTGGAGCGTGGCGATTTGAGTCAAATGTTCCTCCGTCACGCTTTCGGTGTGTTCAATGATTTCTCTTGCCATTTCGGGTACAAAATTAGTGTCGTAATGCTTTGCCAAAAGTGCCGTCAAAGTGGATTTTCCTGTTGATTCAGTGCCACAAATACAGATTTTTTTGACGAAAAAAGACCTTGCCGAAGGTGCTATAAAATCCCAATATTTTAATGGATTTTCAAGTATTTGACTTGCTGCAATATTGTGCGTTTCTCGACCCATTTCGTAAGGAATATGCTTGAAATTCATGTGTTTTGCCACAAAATCACCGTATTTTTCGGATGAAAAAAATAGGTCAATTTGTAGTCTCATATCCATAAATTTTGTCGCCCAAATCTTAGAAACTGCCTCCGAAGAGACGGAGGTATTGGGTAATTCAGCTTCGTCGTAATCTAAAATTTGGATGTCCAATTTAGGTTCATTTTTGAAGGTTTCTTGCAACCATTTTTGCCGCAAAACGCCGCTTATTTTCTCTTTATTTGACGCACAAACGAGTACAATCAAGGTGTCGCAATGTGCTAAACCGAATTGTATCAAACCAATATGCCCGATGTGCAATGGATGAAATTTGCCGATGATTAAACCTTTTTTTGGAGTCATAATTTTGAAAAAATACTGAAGGCTCCTTTCGCCAAATTCTAAAAGATATGTTAGTAGATGAACGGACTAAATTACCTCTTCGTTTTTCTTAAAAAAAAATTATCTAATATATAAAAAGTAAAGAAAATAACATGGTCTAATTGAAGTTTTTTTTTGAAACACATAGGCTCATAGGACACATAGTTTTTTTCATAACTAATTAAAAATCAAGTAATTATATATAAATCTATGTGTCCTATGACCTTATGTGTTTCAAAAAAAATAACCTATTTATTTTCCACTTGTTGCTATGAAAAAAAATCCTGCAAAATCCTAAAAATCCTACCAATCCTCATTCAATTTTAAAAAAATACTGAGGGGCCCCTTCCGAAATTTCTTTTCACAAAAATCACGCACAAATCAACGGAACTCCACGCTCTTTTTTTACTTTCGCCTCATATTTCACTTCTAAAATGAGTACCATGTTGCCTGCTATCAATCCGACCACCACTAAGGCGTGGCGTAAACTGACAAAACACCATAAAAACATGGGCAGCGTGACCATGAAAACGCTTTTTGCGGAAAATCCTAAGCGTTTTGAGCAATTGTCGATGCGTTTTGAGGATATTTTGTTGGATTATTCTAAAAATGTGATAACCGACGAAACCCTCGGTTTGTTGATAAAATTAGCCAAAGAATGTGGTTTGAAAGCCGCTATTGACGCTATGTTTAACGGCGAAGTGATAAATGTGACGGAAAATAGAGCCGTTTTGCACACCGCTTTGCGCAATCGCTCGAACAAATCGGTGATGGTGGACGGCAAAGATGTGATGCCCGATGTGAAGGCGGTTTTGAAAAATATGGAGTCATTTTGCCAAAAAGTGATTTCGGGCAATTGGAAAGGTTTTACGGGTAAAGCGATTACGGATGTCGTCAATATTGGCATCGGTGGCTCTGATTTAGGGCCCGTGATGGTGACGGAGGCGTTGAAACCTTACGCCAATCATCTAAAGATTCACTTCGTTTCTAACGTGGATGCCACGCATTTGGCGGAAGTAGCGAAGAAAATCGACTTTGAAACCACGCTTTTTTTGATTGCTTCCAAAACGTTTACTACGCAGGAAACGATGGCAAATGCCCAATCCGCCCGTCAACTTTTTCTGGCGGTGGCGAAGGACGAAAATCACATAAAAAAGCATTTTGTTGCGCTTTCAACCAACGAAAAAGAGGTCGTAAAATTTGGGATTGACCCTGCCAATATGTTTGGTTTTTGGGATTGGGTTGGGGGTCGTTATTCTCTGACTTCGGCGATTGGGATGTCCATTGCTTTGTCCATTGGATTTGGCAATTTCAAGCAACTTTTGGCAGGTTTTTATGCCATGGATAGGCATTTTCAAACCACTCCTTTTGATTGCAATATGCCCGTTTTGATGGCACTTTTGGGCATTTGGAATGTCAATTTTTTGGGTGCAGAATCGGAAGCAATTTTGCCTTATGACCAATATATGCACCGTTTTTCCGCCTATTTTCAACAGGGCAATATGGAAAGCAACGGCAAAAATGTGGATAGAAATGGTGCGCCAATTACCTACCAAACGGGGCCCATTATTTGGGGTGAGCCTGGCACAAATGGGCAACACGCATTCTATCAATTAATCCATCAAGGCACTCGTTTGATTCCTTGCGATTTCCTCGCTCCTGCCCTCTCGCACAACCCGATAGGCGAACATCACACGTTATTGTTATCCAATTTTTTCGCTCAAACACAGGCTTTGATGTTGGGCAAAACGAAGGAAGAAGTAGTTGCAGAATTTGAAAAAGCGGGCAAAAAGCCTTCGGAATACGCAAAATTAGTGCCTTTCAAGGTTTTTAAAGGCAATATTCCCACAAATTCTATTTTGTTTAAAAAATTAACGCCGCATACGTTGGGTAGCCTACTCGCACTTTATGAGCATAAAATA
>JAYTMW010000237.1:0-13589 GCA_043728105.1 Saprospiraceae bacterium
TTGTCTCAATTGCCTTCATCTTCAGATGGAGGATTGGAATGATTAATTTTTCCTGTTCTTTTTCCCCCATCTGAAGATGGAGGCAATTGAGACCTTAAATAAAAAATCCCAAAACCACTTTCGCTTTGGGATATTAGTTTACAATAAATACTACTTTTTTATCCAATAAATCAAAGGAATGCCTATTTTTTCACCCAAGTTGACGAATTATAGCTTTTGCGGTCGCAATTACTTCAAAGCAGTATTTTTCTGTCGCTAAAAATAAAAAAATGCAAAATCAATTCATCATACCTTCAATATCAGACTTGCCCGAAGCCGTAAAATGGGTCTTAGCGCAAGCCAATGGCAGACAAAAAATCATGCTTTACGGAGACATGGGCGCAGGTAAAACGACCTTCACCAAAGCCTTTTGCAACCATTTTGGCGTGACCGATACGACGAGTAGCCCTACGTTTTCGTTGGTAAATGAATACCGTTATATGTCAAATGGAATAAAAAAAGTGATGCATCATCTTGATTTATACCGCCTAAAAACCCTCGACGAAGCCTTAGATATTGGCATCGAAGATTATCTTTTTGACGAAGGTTATTGCCTCATTGAATGGGCGCAAATCATTGAACCTTTGTTGCCCGAAGATGTCTTAAAAATTCGGATAGAAATTTCAGATACTTTTGAGCGAAAAATCGTAATTTTGTGAAAACTATTCATCATTTATCACCTGCTTGTCGGCAGACAGGTTCAAAACTCATCATTACCAATTATGCCATCTACCGCTTCTCAAATATCACAAATCAGTAAAACGTTCCTCCAAACCCAAGAGCAATTGATGCCCGTGGGGGTCAAAAAAGGGGGCATTTATATTGGTATTCCTCGTGAAACCACTTTGCAAGAGAATCGGGTGGCGTTAGTACCTTCGAGCGTACAAACGCTTACCGCACGTGGGCATCGGGTGGTGGTGGAAACAATGGCAGGGGTAAAATCCAATTTCAGTGATCACGAATATTCAGAAGCGGGTGCGGAGATTGCTTACGAAGCGGAAAAAGTTTATCAAGCCGACATTATTTTGAAGGCAGCACCGCCCACGCTTGATGAAATAAATTATTTCAAGCCCAATCAAATTCTCATTTCGCCGCTTCAAGCACCCATTATTACGGAAGAATATGTCAACAAATTGCGTCAAAAAAGGGTCATAGCCTTAGCAATGGAATACATTAAAGACGATTTTGGCTCATATCCCATCGTGCGCACCATGTCCGAGATTGCGGGCGTGAGTGCTATGCTCACGGCGGGCGAGTTGATGGGCGTGCAAAGAGAAGGCATTGGTATTTTATTGGGTGGCATTTCGGGTGTGCCGCCCGCAAAAGTTGTTGTTTTGGGCGCAGGTGTGGTGGCAGAGTTTGCGACGAGGGTAGCTTTGGGTTTGGGCGCAGAAGTGCGTATTTTTGATAACAATATTTATAAATTGATGCGCTTACAAAATCAAGTAGGTCGTCAATTATATACCTCCGTCATTGACCCCTCAGTATTGGAGCGTGAATTGATGACGGCAGATGTTGCCATCGGAGCAATCCATTCGGGCAACGGACGTGCGCCGATGATAGTGACT
The DNA here is from genome assembly GCA_043728105.1 of Saprospiraceae bacterium. Classification (GTDB taxonomy): domain Bacteria; phylum Bacteroidota; class Bacteroidia; order Chitinophagales; family Saprospiraceae; genus JAAFJT01. The sequence goes on from JAYTMW010000237.1 coordinate 1,608, forward strand.
GAAAACATGGTACACAAAATGAAGAAAGGCTCGGTGATTATAGATGTGAGCATTGACCAAGGCGGTTGTTTTGAAACCTCCCGTGTGACCTCGCACGAGCGTCCGACTTTCCGCTTTGAAGATGTGGTGCATTATTGTGTACCCAACATTGCGTCACGGGTGCCACGCACGGCTTCCAATGCTATCAGCAACATTATGACTCCAATTTTGTTGAGAAGTGAGCAACATGGTGGTATTTACAATCTTTTAGTATCGAATCATGGGCTTCTGAATGGCATCTATATTTTTAAAGGCAGCCTTACAAATCACTATCTTAGCGAGCGGTTCAAGATGCGTTATACGAGTATCGAGTTATTGATTACAGCGAGTATTTAAGGTCAACAAAGTAAAAAACAAGGCTTTTTTAGTTGATTTTAAATATTATTACTAATTTTGATTATTATTTTATAAAAACTACCCTAAATAGAGTATTTTTGGCTGGCTTTTTGTAAACTATACATTTTAATCTTGTTGTATTTCAAACTTGAACCAAAAAATTACTAAGCAGTGATAGTTATGTCAATAAAAGGAAGAAAAGTCATACTCGTAGAGGATAATTTGGCAGATGTCGAATTAGTTAAAATCTCTGTAAGGGAATTAGAAAATCCAGTCGAATTGGTTCACGTCGGCGATGGACAGGAATTACTCAACTTCCTCAAAACAGCCACATTGAACGACATCGCTGTCATCCTTTTGGATTTGAACATGCCCCGTGTGAGTGGTATTGATGTGTTGAAATTTATGTCGGAAGATGCAAACTATAAAAAAGTGCCTGTCGTTATGTTCACCACATCTAACAGTAAAAGCGATATTATGAAATGCTACGAATTGGGTGCAAAAGCCTTCGTTTGTAAGCCATTGGATATATTTGAATTTAACAGTTCCATCAAATCAATCGTTGAGTTTTGGACGGGTATCAATATGTTGCCTTCGCACAACTAATTTTTGATTTTTGTTAAAAATACTGAGGGGCCTCTTTCTTGTTGGAAGAGGCCCCTCAGTATTTTGGGCAAAAAAATTATCATTTTTTCAAAACCTTTGTTAAATAAACAAATACCTTAACTTTGTTAGAAATTAGTGAAAAACAAATTTCTAACAAAAGGCATTAAACAATACATAATGAGTCAAGACAAACCAGACAAGATTAGTGACTATAAAAACCTTGTCGATGGATTAAGTAATCTCATTGAGTCAAGTCGAGCAAATATTTATGAAGTGATTCGTTCTTCTATGCTACAACTATATTGGCAAATAGGAGAACAAATTATGGTTTTTGAGCAAAAAGGACAAAAACGAGCCACTTACAAAACGGAGTTATTAATACAACTATCGAAAGACCTTAAAATTCAATATGGAAAGGGGTTCAGTGCTTCTAATATATACAACATGCGTCTGTTTTATCAGAGGTATCCAATTTTCCAAACGTCTGGAAAATTGATGTGGGGGCATTATTGCGAATTAGTAGGTATTGACAATGACTTAGAACGAGCCTTTTATGAGAAGCAAACGGCAGCGGAAAATTGGTCTGTACGTGAATTACGGAGACAAAAGGATTCTATGTTGTTTCATCGGATTGCTCTTAGTTTAGATAAAGTGGGAATTTTAGAATTAGCAAAAGAGGGAAGAAAGATTGAAAATCCAATAGATTTGCTCAGAGAACCTTATATTTTAGAGTTTCTGAAAGTACCCGAACCGTACCATATTGCGGAGCGTGATTTAGAAAGACGACTTGTTAAACATCTTAAATCATTCCTTCTTGAACTTGGGAAAGGTTTCGCTTTCATAGGTGAACAATATAAAATTACGTTGAACAATAAACATTATTACGTGGATTTAGTATTTTATCATCGTATTCTTAAATGTTTTGTATTGATTGATTTAAAATCTGGCAAAATTGACCATTCAGATATTGGTCAAATGAATATGTATTTAGGTTATTTTGAAGCGGAGGAAAATACGGAAGGGGATAATGCACCCATTGGAATTGTATTAGTGCAAGAGAAAAATGATTTAGTTGTAAAATATGCTACATCTAATCTTAACAGCCAGCTCTTTGTATCAAAATATCAACTTTATCTACCTAATGAAGAAGAGCTTCGTACACAATTGGAATTTATACTTGCAGAGTCTTAAAATCTATTGTTTTAGGTCAATTTTTGACTATATAAATTGAGAAAATACGAAATCATATAGGGGTCTCTTTCTGTTGGAAGAGGCCCCTCAGTATTTTTTGGTATTTTGGGCGTTTTAAATTACAAAACAATTGAAAAATGGATTATATTTGAATTGAAAATCAAAAATTTCGTAGATTATGGTGGAAATTAAAGACGAAGTGTTGAAAATGACGGAGATTGAGATGCGTTATCCCAATCAATGGGTTGTTTTAGGAAATCCCGTTTTCGACGGTATGGATGTCTTAGAAGGCGTTGTCATTGCTCATAATTCCGATAAACGTATTGCCAGCATGGAAGGTGGTGAACGCCGTGCCCCATTCAAAAAAGTGACTTTATTTTATGTCGGAAAATTGCCTCCACCGAGGCGAGTTGGTCTTTTGCGCACGATAAAGTAAAAATCTATTTAGCATTTTGAAATATCATACTCATTTGTAAAGAGCTGCAAACTCTTTAAATTTTACTAATTGAATATTGAAATAAGGATATTTTTTAATCACATTCAAATGCCTATCATTAGAAATTAAATATTTTGCGCCAGCAGCGATGGCACAATCTATAAATTTATTATCGTCGGGGTCGTCCTCAACTAATTGCCAGAAATAGTATTTTTGAATCAAATGAACGTTAGGTAATTCTGAAAGTAAGTCCAATGTAGCATCTGCCACTTCTTTTCCCATGAATCGTTCAATAATTTCTGCATATTCTAAAAGTATATCAGTAGTCAGATATACTTGATATACACCAGCCAAAATATCTTGCCAAATCCAATTAGAATTTGAACGAGAAGAAATACTGACTAATAAAATATTGGTATCAACGACTATTTTCATTCTTTACGGCGTTGTTGAGCCGACACGTAAGGTGTACGCATGTGTGTATTGAGAAAGGCTTGCATAGTCTCCTCTGTCCAACCTTTTTCATCCCAAACCTTATTCACTAACTCATCCAATCGTTGAGATTTAAAAGCGATAATGAGCTTCTTTAAGAGTTTTAACTCTTCATCAGATAGGTTTTCAGTGAGTTTAAGCAACGAAACCTGAATGTCATTTAATGGAAATTGAACACCTGCCGTCATATTTCTATTTTTAATTTTCTACAAATTTATTCTTTTATTTTAAAAAATACAATTTTACTGTTTGAAGATAGACCCCTCAGTTTTTTTAAAATAACTCAATATCCCTTTCTTTCTCATTAAAATCAGCATCCAATAAATTATTTTCCATTTTATTTTTTTGAAAACAAAGCTATCATTTTTTTTAAAAGTTTTGTTCCTTACACAAACGTTTTAACTTTGCACGAATTTAGCGAATATTCGCTAAAAATTACCCCCTCAGTATTTCAACACTTTTACCTATTTTCGCACAATATTTTGATAATCAACATTTTATAAATAAATAATTAATAAAGCATAACCAAATATGACTCGTCGGATTAAAAAAGTTGCTGTTCTTGGCTCGGGCTTAATGGGTTCGGGCATTGCTTGCCACTTGGCAGGTGTCGGTTTGGAGGTTTTGATGCTCGACATCGTGCCTTTCGACCTCAAAGAAGAAGAAAAAACGAAGCCCGCAGCCCGCAATCGCATTGTGAACGCTGCCCTCGATACCGCCATAAAATCGAAGCCCGCTCCACTTTTTGATAAGGCTTTCGCAAGCCGCATCACGACGGGTAATTTTGATGATGATTTACACAAAATTGCGGATTGCGATTGGGTCATTGAGGTCGTTGTTGAGCGTTTAGACATCAAGCAACAGCTTTATGAAAAGGTTGAAAAATTCCGTAAAGCGGGTACGCTCATTTCTTCTAATACATCGGGCATTCCTATCCACATGATGGCGGCGGGTCGTTCCGATGATTTCAGAAAGCACTTCTGTGGAACGCATTTTTTCAACCCCGTGCGTTACATGCGCTTGTTAGAAGTCATCCCGACGACTGAAACTGATGCTTCTGTAATTGACTTTTTTATGACTTATGGCGATAAAACTCTTGGAAAAACAACGGTTTTATGCAAAGATACGCCCGCTTTCATCGCCAATCGTGTAGGCGTATATGCGATGGCAAAGATTTATCAATTGACCACTCAAATCGGTTTGAGCATTGAAGAAGTGGACGCTTTGACAGGCCCAGCTATCGGTCGCCCTAACACAGGTACGTTCCGCTTGGGTGATTTGGTGGGGCATGATACGGCTTCAAATGTCATCAAAGGCATCAAAGCCAATTGCCCAAATGATGAGCAAGCGGTGGCTTTTGACATTCCAAAGTATACGCAATTTCTGTTAGATAATAAGTTTTTGGGTAATAAATCAGGTCAAGGTTTTTACAAAAAAACGGGTGAAAAAGACGAAAAAGGTCGCCCCGTTATCTTGGCTTTGAATTTAGAAACCTTAGAATATGCGCCGTCCGCAAAGCCAAATTTACCGTCTTTGGGTTTGGCAAAACAAATTGAGGACTTACCAAATCGCCTACGGGCTTTGTTCAAACAAGAAGATAAAGGTGGGCAGTTGATTCGCCAATCATTGTCGGGTCTTTTTGCTTATGTTTCTAACCGTGTGCCTGAAATTGCCAATGCACTTTACTCCATTGACGATGCTTTGCGCACAGGTTTTGCGTGGGATTTGGGCCCATTCCAATATTGGGATGTTATTGGCATCGAAGCGGGTATTCAGGCAGCAGAAGCGGATGGAAATCCCGTGGCGGCTTGGGTGAAAGATATGTTGGCGGCGGGTCATACCAGTTTTTATAAATCTGAGAATGGCATCAAAAAATATTATGATGCGGCCACAAAATCTTACGTGACCATTCCAGGTGGTGAGTCATTCATCATGCTTGAAAATTATCGTGAGAAAAAGCCTGTTTATGAAAATGCTGATGCCGTGACGCACGATATTGGCGATGGTATTTTGTGTTTAGAGTTCAGAAGCAAGGCAAACTCAATTGGCGAAGGCGTTTTGAAAGCTATCAACGAGTCTATCAAAATTGCGGAAGAAGAAGGTTGGAAAGGTTTGGTGATAGGCAATAATGCCACAAACTTCACGGTCGGAGCCAATTTGATGATGATTGCGATGATGGCTTATGAGCAAAATTGGGATGAATTAAATTTTGCGATAAAATATTTCCAAGATACATCCATGCGTTTGCGCTATTCTTCAATTCCTGTCGTGATTGCTACGCAAGGCTACGTTTTTGGTGGTGGTTGTGAGTTTTCGATGCACGCTGACTCTGTTGTGGCGGCGGCTGAAAGTTACGTTGGTTTGGTTGAAGTGGGCGTTGGTTTAATCCCTGGCGGCGGTGGCACGAAGGAATTTGCGGTGCGTGCAAGCGATACTTTCCGTGACGGCGATGTGCAAATAAATGTGTTGATTGATCAGTTCAAAACCATCGCACAAGCGCAAGTGGCTACGAGCGCACACGAGGCTTTCAACTTGGGTTATTTTACGCATGAAAAAGATACTATCGTCTTGAATAAAGACAGAAACATAGCGGAAGCGAAGAAAAAGGCTTTACAATTGGCTGATAACTACGTGCCAAAACAACCTCGTAAAGATATTTTGGTTTTAGGCAGAACAGGTTTAAGTGCTTTATACGTGGCGGCTCATTCTTTGAAATTAGGCAATTACGCCAGCGAACATGACATCAAAATTGCGCAAAAAGTAGCATACGTGCTTTGCGGGGGCGACCTCACAGGAGCGCAACGTGTGAGCGAGCAATATTTGTTGGATGTGGAGCGTGAAGCATTCTTATCATTGTGTGGTGAGCAAAAAACGTTGGAGCGTGTTCAATATATGTTGACGAATAATAAGCCTTTGAGGAATTAATTTTCAGGTTTATGAAAGTCGTTTGTTTTATAAACGCATTAAAAGCCATTCCTTTTTAGGATGGCTTTTTTTGTTTTACCCCCTCAGTATTTGAACACATTGATGGTTTGAAAGCCATTATTTTTCAATTTTGAATAAAAATAGAGCCAAATATCTATTAAAAATATAAAGCCAAAAATATGGTAATATTGGTTTTCTGTCAAAAATAGTTAATTGTTGAAATAAAATATATTATGTATAATATTCTATTATAAATTATTGATAATCAATATTTTATATTATTCAACATTCTATTTACGATTTCATTTTGTAAAAATTGTATCGAAACGAATTACACGTCACATTTTTCGATTGTTTTATTTTATTTTTTCTAATAAAAGGCTAATTCACCTACCAAATAAATTGTTTAACAAATCAAAACTGGGCGTTAATAGTTATTTTTAAATCAATATTTAAAAATAACTATGTCACAAAATGGTATAAAATAATATCAATTCGAATAATGTAGGTACGCAAATTGGAACAGTAAAAGAAAAAAGAAAAAATATGAAAACGGTATCAATAATTTCAACAGATATTCAGGATTTGGAAACCCAAATGCTTGATTATTTAAAACAAGGCAATCAACCGACACTTGCCATTGTATTCAGTTCACCCACGCATAGCCTCGATGCGCTAAGTCGTTTGTTTGATACTTACGACATTGATGTAATGGGTTGCACTTCATCGGGAGAAATTCGAGATACAGAAATAGCGGAGGATTCTATCTCTTGTTTGTTGATGGATATTTCACGAGATTATTACCGCCTTCTTATGGCTCAAAATACTGAGGGGGTCGTTCCGATGGGTCAAAGAATCAGGCTTCAAGCGGATGCTGCATTTAAAAATCCTGCAATGATAGTTTGCTCGGCGGGCGTTTTAAATGATGGCGAAAAAATAGTAGAAGGTTTAAAAACCGAACGTGAAATCCCAATTTTTGGAGGTTTGGCAGGTGATAACTTCCAAATGAAAGAAACCATTATTTTCACGCGTTTAGGACAATCAAATAATGGCATAGCTGCCATCGCTTTTGATAATGATAAAATAGAAGTGACAGGTTCTGCCATAAGTGGTTGGGAGTCATTGGGTGGCACGCACACGGTTACGAAAGCTAAAGATAATGTGATTTATACGATTAATAAAGAACCCGCTTTGGATTTTTTCATCCGCTTTTTTGGTGAAGAAGACGGTACTGACCTTACAGGTCAAAGCATTTCAAATATTTCTGCGCAATATCCATTTCAAATAATGCGTGGAGAGAACTATTCTGTATTAAGATGCCCGTTGTTGAGTGACGAAGGAACAAGAAGTTTGACAATGGGAAGTGGCATGAATGAAGGTGATAAATTCCGTTTTTCAATCTCGCCTGGTGTAGAGGTTGTGGACAACACAATAGCCGAATTTAAAAAATTGCCATTAGCAAAAAGCGATACGGATGCCTTAATTATGTTTTCGTGCATCGGTCGTCGGGCAGCTTTGGGGCCATTTTTAGATGATGAAATTAACGGACTTTACGATATTTGGAAGAAGCCCATGATTGGTTTTTTGACTTATGGAGAAATCGGTAATCTCAAAAATGGCGTATGTGAATTTCACAACGAAACGTGTAGTTTGGTTTTGATAAGAGAAAAATAATGTTAATGTTTAAATAGTTGATTATCAATTGTTTGAAAAATATTAAAACTTATTTTCTAATATTTTTTTGTACATGAATCTTAAATTAAACGTTCTTTTGAAACGGAGTGAACGATTTTTTAGAACAAAATAGAGTCTTTGACCTTCAAAACACTGAGGGGGTCTTGCCTCGATTTTCTTCACTTCGTTTCAAAAGAATTTAATCTTTCTTAAAGATAATACTTTAAAACCAATACCCATTTCTTGCAATTAAACACCCAAAATTTATGGATAAATCGAATTTAGAATCTTTCAAATCGGTCATCAATCAATTGGATATTGATGATGCCAACAAGCGTGAGATATTAAAATCGTTTAAAATGGTTGAAAAAGACGTTGACCGATTAGATTTTTTATATAAAAGAAATGTAAAGGATAAATCTATAACTATAAATTTGCTTGAAAGCACTGTTAATGACCTTCAAACCCAAAAAAATCAGTTAGAGCAACAATCCTTAGAGTTAGAAAAAAACCTCAATACCATGAAAATGCTTTATCAAGAGTTAGAGCAATTTTCCTATGTTGCTTCTCACGATTTGAAAAGTCCGCTTAGAAACATTGGTAGTTATGCGCAGTTGTTGCAAAGAAGATATAAAGATGAATTGGATGAAGATGCCAATATGTATCTCAATTTTATTGCCACGAATGCCCAATTGATGAATTCTATCATTATAGATTTATTAGAATACAACTCGCTTGAACACAACAAACAACTCGCTCAAACGAATTTGAATAAGACAATGGAGCTTATTCAATTCAATTTGAAAGATGTTTTAACTTCTAATAATGTCAAGTTGGAATTTGAAAATTTGCCTGAAATATGGACGTATCAAGCAAGTACCCTACAACTTTTCCAAAATTTAATTGATAATGCCATCAAACATCGGTCAGAAGCCGCTCCGCATATTGTCATTTGTGCTAAAAGTTTAAAGTCAAATGGCGGTTGGGAATTTTCAGTAAAAGACAATGGTATGGGCTTAGATGAAAAATATAAAGACAAAGTTTTTAGTCCCTTTCAACGCATTAATACACATAATAATACAGGGACAGGCATGGGTTTAGCGATTTGTAAAAAGGTCGTAAGGCTACATGGTGGCGATATTTGGTATGAAAAAAATAAAGAATTGGGTACTACTTTCTTTTTCACGTTGCCACAAATGAAGGTGGGAGAAGAAATCACAAACAATGTAAGCCTTTGATTATCAATGGTTTATAATAAAAAAAGGTGATAAAATGTCTGAAATACTGAGGGGTATGTCAAACGTTTTATCACCTTTTTTATTTACATAAATATTTTTAAAACCAAATCAAACAATCTTGTCAATTATTAAAATCAAGTAATCTTGTCTATTAATAACTTCCAAAATAGCGTCGCAAAAACCATTCAAGTGCCAATAAGCCAATCAGAATACCAAAAATCCATTTCAAATTCATGGCACTTTGCGTCTTATTCGTCGTGTACATGATAGGCTTAATACTCGTTTTTGCTTTAATCGAATCCGCCAATGCAACCATATCTTTTTGATAAACCATTGTGCCACCAAATTGATCGCTCAATGCTCTTAAAATAGCATGGTCGGCAGTTGTTTCAAATAATTCAATTTGGATTGGTTGAACGCTGAACGCTCCACCCGCTTCCAATTTCTGTCCACCCACACTCGTGCTTGACTTATATGTATAATTCCCAACGGGCAAAATACCCGCATTGAGCGCATAAGCATTCCCTGTTTTATTGAAAGTAAAAGGAAATTGCTTGCTTTGAGCATCCGTTAAAATGAGACTCACATCAGGCTCATTGACGAGTTCGTAGGAATTATTATAGAGTTCCGCTTGAAATTGCACGGGCTCATTTTCACGATACACATTTTTATCTGTCATCGTGCGGAACTTCCTTTTGTCTTCTTTTACACTCAAATATTGAATAATTTTCGACATCAAACCATCCGTTAAATCATGATTTTGATGTTGTGCGAAGTCAAAAAGTCGCCATTTCCAAAAACCTTCCGCCGCAAAAATACCCGTTTTTATGCCGTTTGATTCGCCGAGCATAATCAATGGCTTTTTGGTTTCAATCCTACCAATACGTTGATACATCAAAACTTGACCACCCCCAATCTCTTTAAAATCACCATAAGGCGTGATAATTGGATTGAAACCACTGATTTGATTGAGGTTATTATCAAGGGTAAAAAGATTGAAACTTGGGTTCAAAATGGCTTGCACATCATCCGTACCTTTACCGTCCGAACTCATGCTCATTAAGGTTTGCATGGTGGTCAATTTACGTGTATCTGATTGACTACCAATGATATACAAACGAGGAATTTTTTTACTATCTAAAATATTCAGTACCGCTTCTGCCCCATTTGTCAAGGAAGGGATTTGGTGCAAAACCACAAAATCAAAATCAGTCACATTCGATTTCAAGTCACTCAAAGTCGCCGTAGTGAGCGTATAGTTTTTGTTTAATCCAATAGCTTCATCCAACGCCGCTATGTCGGGATGTGGCGCACTTGCGAGCAACAAAATCTTGGTGCGAGCATCCAAAACTTCCACATAAAAATCTTTGACATTGTTCGCCGTCGTCATTTCGCCGTTGATGCTCGTCACGCTCACACGGAAGCGTTGCACACCCGCTTGTGAGGCATCCAGCGTAATTTCTTTCGTAAAAAAGAAATCATTTTTATTGATACTGACAGGAGTGGTAGAAACGATTGATGCATTGCCAGCACCATCCACTTTTGCCACCGAAAGCACTGTGTTTCCACCCGCACAATTGTTTGCACCAATGTCAATTTGCACATTGAATTTATCACCCAAATAAGCAATATTGTTATGAAAAACCTTTTTTACAGTCAAATCTTTCTTAGGCGTTGTATCACCCAAAGCAATTGTATAAACAGGTGCATTGAGTTTTGCAGCAGCATAAAGCGGGCTTGAACCCTCATTATAAATACCGTCGGTAGCCACAACCAAAGCCCCGAGGTTTTGACCTGAATACAAATCATAGATATTTTTTATCATATCCGACATATTCGTCAACTTGTCTTTAAACTGAAAATTAACGCCTTCTCTCACTTTTTCACCAAAAGCGTATTGCCTTACCTCATATTTTTCGCCCAAAGAAGTTGCCAGAGCATCAAATTTGGCTTTATACTGAGGGGTGTCTCGAATGGCAACGCCAATGGATTCAGACACATCTTGCGCCAAAACCACAACAGGTTTTTTGATTTCTGTAACAGTTGTTTTTAAAATAGGAGTCAATAAAAGAATAGCCATGAGCGTAGCCGCAAGCCAACGCAAAGCCACCAAAGCCCTTGTCAACCAAGGTGTTTGGTTCTTAAAAGTGGTGTCTTTGTAGTACAAAACGGCTGCAAAAGCCGCCCCAAGCAACGCACAAAAAAGGATATACCATGTAGGATATTGAAAACTGAGCATATTTCGCTGTGAAAATTTAGAACGGGAAGTAAGAAACTGTTTTAAAACCTATTTTGGTTTATAATACTCATCTATTTCTATTAGAAAAAACTAATTTTAAAAGAAATATAGCTCGATATTATTTTTAAAATAAGTATTCTCTGATGAAAATATATAAGCATTCTAAACTCAAAATAGGTTTTAAAACAGTTTCTAAGCAAAAAGACGAAAATAGCTTTGCCTTTTGACCTACTTCAATCAACATAAAAGAACGTTTTAGTAACGGTTAGGTTGCAAAGTAACATAAAAACGTATTACTGTTATAAAAAATATTTGACAAAAAGCTAATTGTGACCGTTAAAGTAAATTATGGGTAAGTTTAGGTATAAAATAATGACAAAACTTAGGTTATTTTGTAGGCTCAAAAAAAAATCCGAAAGGCAATGAGCCAATCGGATTTTTTTTAGTTATAAAATCAAATCAAAATTTTACCAAAAATAAGTGTAAAGTGCCGTCAAAATCGCTAACACTATTGCGCCACCAATCGCAAATCCTGTGGATACTTTAAACATTGAACTATCAATTTCCAAACCTCTTGGGTTGTCTTTGCTTTCAGGATCCATTAAACTGATTGCAATGATAACGCCCGATAAAATGAGAAATGAATAACCCATTGCGTGGAAGAAAGGCATCCCGCCACCGAATTGGTCGAATGCAATGGAAACAGGTAAAGCTAAAATAGCTGCCGCCAAAGCACCCTTTCCCGTTGCACCTTTCCAGAAAAATCCTAAGAAGAAAATGGCGAAAATACCTGGCGAAACAAAGCC
>JAYTMW010000238.1:0-28390 GCA_043728105.1 Saprospiraceae bacterium
GGTAGCCATTGTTGAATTTTATAACGGTGCAATAGGCACGATTAATTATACAGTTAATAGTTATGAAAAAAATATGGAAGGTTCACTCACAATTTTTGGGGAGAAAGGTACAGTCAAAATAGGCGGACAATATCTCAATGAATTAGAATATCAAAATATTGAAAACTATAAAATAGAAAACTTGCCTGAAGGAAATAAGCCTAATAACTATGGAACCTATTTCGGTTCTATGTCAAATCACGATAAGGTATATGAAAATCTTATTGATGTGTTATCTAATGGAGGTATTATTTCAACCAGTGCTTTTGAAGGGTTAAAAACAGTAGAAATTATTGATAAGTTATACTATGCAGCCGAAAATTCATAATGTTAATATAAGAGAAGATGTAACATTTGGTGAAAATGTAACAGTTATAGAGCCTATAAATCTTTATGGTTGCAAAATCGGTAGTAATACATTTATTGGCCCATTTGTAGAAATTCAGAAAGATGTTACGGTTGGGGAAAGGACGAAGATACAATCCCATACATTTATATGTGAATTAGTAACAATTGGAGATGATTGTTTCATTGGACACGGTGTTATGTTTATAAATGACTTATTTACTGAGGGGGGGCCAGCAAGAGGCAACAAGTCACTTTGGAAATCGACTAAAATAGGTAATAATGTTTCTATTGGAAGCAATGCAACGATATTACCTATAAATATTTGTGACAATGTTGTAATTGGTGCAGGAGCTGTTGTTACCAAAGATATTACTGAGAGGGGTATTTATTTAGGAAACCCTGCAAAGAAAAAGAAATAATAATCATTGTGATAAAAAAATATTTTGAAGTTGCCACGACACAATACACTCAAATACGCTCATCTAAGTTTTTCAAAGTTTTTATTTGGGACGTTTTATCAAAAGGGGCAGATTATGCATTATTACCCGTTTACTTAAAAATTTTATCTCAAGAGGAATATGGGTTTTATACTTATGTACTATATATCATAACAACGACCTCTGGCATAATAAAATTAGGCATAGATACCGCTGTTTCAAAAATGTATTATGAGACAGAGCAATATGATAGAGGTACAATGTTATTTTCTGCAAATAGCATTTGGTTTATTTTTTTTTTAGGGCTTTTAAGCCTTTGCCTCATGACAGGAATAGATAAAATTATCTTCGCCAATTTATTAAACATTCCCGAAAATAGTTATTTGCAAATTAGGTTATTTATTTTCGCTTTCATCCTATTCAACCTAATCCAGACAACCCTAAACGTATTTTTTGTTATAGATGATAATGCACTCGTATATCAAAAATATAACCTTATCAGAACCATTGTCGGAAATGCTGTTGTCATCGGACTACTGCTTTTTGTTGCTAATGGTAACAAAGCCTATTTTCGACTTTACATAGAGCCTATCGTTTTTTTACTATCTTTCATTCCATTGATAATTATACTCATCAAAAGAATGAAATTTACTATAAATTGGGATGCTGTTACACACGGATTCAAAATAGGATTACCGATGGTAGGGACGTTAATTGTAGGTGTCATTTATAATATTAGTGATAAATATTTTTTACAAAAAACAAGTGGCTATAACATTCTTGCTGTATATAATTTAGCCTTATTCTTAACATTGCCTATTTCATTAATATTTAGTTCTTTTCAAACAGTATGGTTTCCACAATTTTTACAAGTAAAATCAATTCAAGAAAGATTTGATAAAAGCAATAAGTTTTCATTAATGCTCATTAATGCCTATTTGGCAATCTTCTTTTTTTTATGGGTTGGATTGATTATATTCATTTATGCAGGTTTATTCCCCAAAACCTATTTGCCTATTATTTCTTTATTCCCAATAATATTTATTGCTAAAGTTGCTGAAAGCTTGACCCAAATCTATAATAATTTCATTGTAGCTTGGGGGAAGACCCTTTTCAATCTTTTAGTGTCGATATTTTTCGGTTTTACTACTTTATTTTTGAACTACTTCATAATACCTGATTTTGGCATTCAAGGTGCTGTCGCAATTCTACTCATCATGAGTATTATTAGAATAATAACTTTTTTTCTTTTCGTTAAATCACATATAAATGGAGCTATTCATTAAAACGTTTATTCAGAGATTATTAAATTTAATAGGGTATCGAATTTCTAAAATGGAGAAGGATGTATTAATTCACGATGCCTTTAATGAGCAAAAGAGGCTTCTGTCAAATGTCGAGGTAAAGGTCATTTTCGATATAGGTGCAGCTGACGGAAGAACAAGTGAACATTATCATCAACTTTTTCCTAATGCGACTATTTACTCTTTCGAACCTCTACCTAAGTCATTCGAACAACTAAAAAAAAATGTCACAGATAAATCTTACATAATACCGTTAAATTATGCAGTATGTGATAAAATTGGCGAAATGGATTTTCACATTACTTCACTTGACGACGCAAGTTCACTTTTAAGTCCGAATCAAACAGGATCTTCATTTGATAAATATCACGTATTGGAAAATGTAATAAAAGTAAAAACTATTACAGTTGACAAAATATGCCAAATGTATAATATAAAAAGTATAGATATTTTAAAGTTAGATGCGCAAGGAGCAGAAGCTGATATATTAAAAGGATCATCAGTTACATTAAGCAACCAAAAAGTTAATTTAATCTATTCAGAATGTCAGTTTATGCCACTTTATGAAAAAGCAACCCAATTTTTTGAATTGAATGGATTACTCCATTCATTTGATTACAAGCTTTTTAATCTTTACAATTTAATTCACAATCAAAAAGGTCAACTTTCATGGGGAGATGCTATTTTCATTCCATCTAAATAATTGGCTCTTCTAATTAATTTAACATGAGTTTAATCCAACGTCTTAGAGTACAAATCAGGAAAAATAGTTTTTTCAGAAAACTTGTAGCTTATTATATTGTTCCTTCAGGTTTTTTTGATAAACGTGTGTTAACCTTACCATTAGCTGAAAATTTCAATTATCGAATAAAAGAGGTTGTTAGTTGCCCAGACAATCAATACATAAATAGAGTAAGTGACGCAGGACTTGTTAAAAGCGGCAAGCAAAAGATGCATAATGGCTTACAAATTCATTTAGGAAGCTACTACGGCCCCGAAGTTGCTCAACAACTTTACGCAAATAGAGGTGTACATGAGCCACAAGAGGAATATGTTTTTCAAGAAGTTCTAAAAGAGATGCCCACAGATGCTACGATGATTGAATTAGGCGCATTCTGGTCTTTCTATTCAATGTGGTTTAATACAAATGTATCAAACGCCAAAAATTATATGGTTGAACCAGATGCATTCAATTTGAGTTGTGGTGTTCGTAATTTTAATCTCAATAAGATTAAAGGTGATTTTACACAAGCATTTGTTGGAACAAAAAACTCAACTGATTCTCTTGGCAATCGTACAATTGGTATTGATGACTTTTGCCAAGAGAAAAATATATCATTTGTAGATATACTACATTGCGATATTCAAGGATATGAATATGATATGCTAATTGGTGCTGAAAAAATGATTGCTAAAGATGCTGTAGGATATTTTTTTATTTCAACACACTCTAACGAAGTTCATAATGAATGTTTGCAGCACTTAATTAATAAAAATTATGCAATAGTTGCTACAGCAGATTTAGATGAAACTTTTGCTGAAGATGGTTTAATAGTAGCTAAGTCGAAAAATTATAAAGGAATAGAAAAAATAAAAATTTCATTGAAAACGAAGTAATGATAGAAATAAAACCCAACATAAAAGAGTCATTGAATTGCCCTTATTGCAATACTTCATTAGTTTTATCGAGTAATGTTGTTTATCAAGGTGCACATATTTGTGTGGAATCAAAATGTAATTTTTGTAACGAAGAATATTTAAGTAATTTACCCATTGGGCAAGCAAAATTAGAGAGTTTTCAAATTAGGAAATCAGATAAAAAGTTTTTTGGCGGAAATCCAGGGAAATGGTTAATAAATTCATTTACCAATATTTTGGAAAATCCTGTTATAGCTCCTATTAAATTTGAGATAGATATAAGAGAAAAAGATAAGAAAGAAGTCATAATTCTCAATACAATAGACAATTGTTATGGTCATTCTTTATTATTCTTTTTAAATCTTCAGAATATCATAAAAAATAGAGGTGATAAAGGGGTTATTGTAATCATTCAACCTTTCCTAAAATGGCTGCTCCCTACTGAGGGGGTAACAGAAGTATGGACAGCGCATCTTTCATTCAATCAAGTAAGGGAATATCATTCTGATTTAACCCGCAACATAAATGAACAAACAGGAAGGTTTGATAGGGTTTATTTGAGTCACGCTCCTTTATGTCCGAAAGATGTTGATATTGAAAAATTTTCAAAAATTAAACCTTATAATTTTGAAAAAAAGGAAACTGATAATGGAAAACCAAGAGTAACTTTTATTTGGCGTGAAGATGTCAATCGTTTTTGGTTCAAATCATATTGGTTTTATGGCGGTTTGCGAAAATTAGGCGTAGCCAAAATCATTCTACCGTTCCATTATCTAAGAATTTTATTTTTTCTGTATCTCCTTAATTACAAATTGAAAAACGAAAACTATCAAATCTCATTGGCAGGTTTAGGGCAGTTCGGTCGGTTTCCAGACTTTGTTGATGACCAAAGAGTTGAGAAGTTTAACAAAGAAACTGAAATAGCGACCACTAAAATCTATGCAGAAAGTACTTTAGTGTTAGGCGTGCATGGTTCGAGCATGATACTCCCCTCAGCACATGCAGGTATGACAGTCAGCATAATGCCCATAAAAAGATGGGGTAACTTTATCGAAGATTTGTTATTTAACGAGACGGATGTTCGTCTTGCCTCCTTTCAAAGGCGGGTAATCCCGATGAATACCACAATAATGGAAACTGCTGATATATGTGTCAATATGATTACGGCAAGGGGTTACTTTATCAAAAAATTTTTATACGATAGTACAATACTATGATAGCTATAATTGACTACGGCGTAGGAAACGTTACTTCTATTAAAAATATGCTGCGCAAAAGCGGATTTAACGCAATTCTAACGAACAATCACGCCGAAATAAGAGCAGCCGAAAAAATCATTTTGCCAGGCATTGGTGCTTTCGATAGTTGTGCAAAAAATCTAACAAGTTATAATTTACGGGATATTTTAACAGAAAGAGCCATCGAGGCACACATCCCTTTTTTGGGCATTTGTGTTGGTTTGCAATTGCTTGCAGAGCATAGTGAGGAAGGCATTTTGCCAGGCCTCGGATTCATCCCATCCAAAGTAAAGCGGTTTTCTTTTAACGACAATAGCCTTAAAATTCCTCACATGGGTTGGAATACGATTAATCCCACAGAAGACAATCCTTTATTTAAAAATTTACCAGATGACTTTAGATTTTATTTCGCCCATTCTTATCATATAGTTTGCGATGATGATTCTAATATTGGTGCCACAACTCAATATGGGTACAATTTCACCGCATCTGTTAGAAAAAACAATATATATGGCGTACAGTTTCATCCAGAAAAGAGTTTAAAATTTGGCATGAAGGTGTTAGCTAATTTTGCAAGTATTTAAAATCAATACATGAATATTCCTTTTGTAGATTTAAAAGCCCAATATCGCTCCATAAAAAAGGATATTGATAGTGCCATTAACAATGTCATTACTGAAACTGCTTTTATAGGTGGAAAGTATGTCAATCAATTTAAGAATGAGTTTGCCGAGTTATATGGGGTAAAACATTGTGTACCCGTAGCCAATGGAACGGATGCCATTTACATCATTTTTAAAATGTTAGGCATTGGTGAAGGCGATGAAGTTATTACCGTTGGTAATAGTTGGATTTCAACTTCTGAAACCATCACTCAAGCAGGTGCAACGCCCGTATTCGTAGATGTGGATGAATATTTCACCATAGATGTAACCAAAATTGAAGAAAAAATTACATCAAAAACCAAAGCCATTATCCCTGTTCATTTATATGGGCAGATGGCTGATATTGAAATCATTGAAGCTCTTTGTAAAAAGCATAACATACATCTGATAGAAGACTGTGCGCAATCGCATTTTTCAGAATTCAACGGTGTTCGTGCAGGACTGAGGGGTATAGCCTCTACATTTAGTTTTTTCCCTGGCAAAAATTTAGGGGCTTATGGTGATGCGGGTGCTATTATCACGAATGATGATGCCCTTGCAGAAAAAATGCGCATGTTTGCCAATCATGGGGCATTGATAAAACACACCCATATTATAGAAGGCATCAATAGTCGTTTAGATGGTTTACAAGCCGCAATTTTATCCGCTAAATTGCCTTATATTATTAACTGGACAGAGAAACGTGTTCAAGCCGCTCAACATTATGATAAAATACTGAGGGGGGTCGCTCAAATTGAGTCACCAAAAGTAAAATCTAACAGCAAGCATAGTTATCATCTTTATGTTATCAAAGCGGAGAAACGTGATGAATTAGCTCTTTACTTAAAGGAAAATGGTATAGAAACAGCCATCCATTACCCTACACCCCTACCTTTCATGCCTGCATACCAATATTTAGGGTATCAAAAAAAGGACTTTCCTAATTTAGAGGCTAATCAATCAAAGATTCTTTCTATTCCAATATTTCCAGAAATAACCAAGAAACAACAAAACTATATCGCTCAAAAAATCAAAGAATTTTATACACCCAAATGATGCTTCCAAGAATCATCCCGATACTTTTATTACAAAATAGAGGTTTAGTAAAATCCATTAAGTTTAAAGACTATAATTACATCGGCGACCCAATCAATGCTGTCAAAATCTTTAACGAAAAAGAAGTAGATGAAATATGTCTCTTGGATGTTGCCGCTTCAAAGTTGGGCAAAGAACCAGATTTTAAATTAATTGAAGAAATAGGCTCTGAAGCTTTTATGCCTTTTGGTTATGGCGGTGGCATCACCACTTTTGAACAAGCGAAAAAGATATTCAAATTAGGCGCAGAAAAAGTCATTTTGAATAATATTTTACTCACTAATAAGCACTTACTTACAGAAATTGCCAATCATGCAGGAAGTCAAAGTGCCGTTGTATCCGTTGATGTGAAAAAAAATTTATGGGGGAAATACGGCGTTTATGCCCATACTCAAAAGAAAAATATTTCTGTCGATTTGTTTGAATACATTCATCAACTTATTGAAGCAGGTGCGGGCGAAATCATCATCAATTCAGTCGATTTAGATGGCACCATGCTGGGCTTGGATAAACCACTCATTCATAAAATAGCCAATCAAATAAATGTGCCTCTCATTGCTTGCGGCGGTGTAGGGTCTTTAACCCACATCAAAGAAGGTATAGACATGGGTGCATCAGCCGTGGCAGCAGGCAGCTTTTTCGTCTATCACGGAAAACACAAAGCTGTTTTAATTAATTATCCAGAAAGGATTCAACTTAAAAATTTATTCGCTTGATCAGTTTACAAACTTGTTCTTATTGTGTATTAGACACCAGTGAACCCACCATCACGTTTGATGAAAAGGGCGTTTGCCAATTTTGCAACGATTATTTTGAGCAATCGAAACAAGTGTTTCATCAATTGAGTGATAAAGAAAAGTCCATACAACTTCAAAAATATGTTCAACTGATTAAAAAAGATGGTGAAGGCAAAGAATATGATTGCATTATCGGTTTGAGTGGTGGCGTTGACAGTAGCTATGTGGCATACATCGTCAAGAACCTTGGACTGCGTCCTTTAGCTGTGCATTTAGACAATGGTTGGGATGCTGAGTTGGCGGTGAAAAATATTGAAAACATCTGTAAGAAATTGGACATAGACCTTTATACTCATGTCATCAATTGGGAAGAGTTTAAAGACTTGCAATTATCTTTTCTAAAAGCATCCGTCGCTAATGCTGAGGCACCCTCTGATCATGCTATTTTTGCTATACTTTACAATATTGTACGAAAATATAAAGTAAAATGGATTATTGACGGGGTTAACCACGCTACCGAATATGTAAGAAATGGCGGAGAAGCGGGCGGACATGCTTATTCTGATTTAAAACAGATTCTGGGTATTCATAAGAAATTTGGCAAAATACCGCTCAAGACGTATCCTTCAATGAGCTATTGGCAAAAATTATACTATAAAAAAGTAGTCGGTATTAAGCAATTTAGCATTTTAAATTTTGTAGATTATAACAAACAAAATGCTTTAACATTGTTGTCAGAGCAATTAAATTGGCGGTCTTATGGCGCAAAACACCATGAGTCTCTTTTTACAAAATGGCATCAAGTGGTTTATCTAACTCAAAAATTTGGATATGATAAACGCAAATTACACCTTTCTGATTTAATTTTATCCAAACAAATCACAAGGGATGGAGCTTTAGAAGAACTTCAAAGACCTGCTATTCCCGCTTCTGAACAGTTAGAACTGGAGGAGTATGTAATGAAAAAAATGGGTTTGACAAAACAGGAGTATGATAAAATCATTCATGATAAACCTCGCAGCTTCAAAGATTATCCAAATGACGAATGGATAATAAAACTTTACAAGAAGTATGGCAGATAATTTAATACTAATTACATACAAATTTGTATTAGTATTGGTTTTCCTTTACATTGTAGTAAATTTTAGGAAAATTAGGGCGTTTAATTTTTTAATAATCTTACTATTTATCTTTTTTGGTCCCGCTTTTTTTTCTTCAAACGTATATATTGATGATGCTTTTTATACAGAATGCATTTGTCTATCCTTAACTTGGACATTCCTGTTTCTGGGAAAACTTTTGAGTGATGATATGTTGGCGAAATGGCGCAAAAAAAAATCTACCATTGAACCACGTGCCATCCGAAAAAATGTTGTGTGGATTTTTGTCATTTTCTTTTCAATAATCCTTTTTTTAAGTCTTTTTGTTTATGGTGGTCTCAATAGTTTGAAAATCATTCGTGGCGCAGCAGACGGATTGACACCGAGTGATTTAAAGACACTTCGATTTGAAGGCGGCCCTCAAGGTTGGATTAAACCGTTTTATGCTTATGTATCTGGATTCACTGGACCAGTTTCTTTATTTGCACTTTACAGTGTATCTGATGGCAAAAATAGTGTTTTTGCTAAAGTTATTGTTTTTTCATTCGTAGCTCTCATTTTACTATCTGGTATTGCTACTCTGCATAAAAGTATAGCATTTTTTTACCTTTTACAGCTTGGGTTTTGGGCTTTTCTTCGAAAAAACCCAAAATGGGAATTAAATACTAAACATATAATTTGGTTTATTGTGTTAACACTTGGCGTACTATTGCCTTTTTATCTTTTGTTAACTTCTGCCTCTGATGCTTCCGAAGCTTTGGGATTTCTAACTTTTCGAGTTACAGAAGAACCCAATCGTGTGTTAAGGGAGTATTTTATTTGGTGGCCAAAATATTTAGATCATACACTTGGCACAAACATACGAGTAGTTCATAGTATATTTGGTAGCGGTACATACGAGCCCGCTTTTGTCACTGTAATCATGCAAAACATGAACCCAAGTGATTATGTAGGTGGTACTTGGCCAGCCATGTTTATTGCTGATGCTTGGGTGGATTTTTCTTATTTCGGTGTTGTCTTTTATTCATTAATAACTGGGTTCATTGTTAATACCATTGATTTGTATTTACAAAAAAATAGAGATGGTCTAAGCGTCGTGCTATTTTGCTCTTTATTGACAAGCCTTAATACATTACTTGAAAATGCCTTGATAACGTCTTTAATTTCAGGTGGCTTATTACTATATCCTTTATTTACGATGCTCATTACTAAAAGAAGTAAAAACGTAGGAAGTGTTTAGTAAAATAATACACTCTAAAACAAAATCGACAAAATTCAGAGGCCCCTCAGTATTTTGTCGATTTATTGTCAAAAATCATTAATCTTTAGTTGATTTCAATGTATAAGCCTCTTGGTTTCAGATTAAAAATATGCGAATAGTTCATATTAACGCTCATTATCAAGACGGTCTTGGGTATCAAGATTATTACTTAGGAAAAGAAATGCAAAAAATGGGTCACGAGGTTCATTTTGTGACTTCTGACAGGCATTTTGATTATCCAGATTACGAAAAAACAGTTCAACATATAATCGGCCCCAAACATCAAGGGGTAGGTGTCTTCAAAAATGAATACGGTATACCCATTCATCGTTTACCCATCATTGAATGGCTTAAAAAAGCTACAAGTCGTATCTGGCTCAAAGGCTTTAGACAAAAAATATTTGAACTAAAACCTGATTATGTTATTGTTCATGGCATCTTCACGTTTCAATCTATTAGATTGGCATATTTGGCAAAAAAACTCAATTGCCCTATTATTTACGATGACCATACAACTATTAATCTGATAAGAACGGATGCCTTTTCTCGTTTTATTTTTTTTATTTTCAGATTATTATTTGCTCAAAAAATAACTCAAAGTGCAACAAAATTAATCGGTATCTCCGCTACTTGTATAGATGTTATGCGGGATAGTTTTGGAATTAAAGGAGAAAAAGTGGAGATGATACCATTAGGTACCGACACCAACCTTTTTAGACAAGATGCCTTGTTGCGCAAAAATTACCGAGCCCAAACGCTGAATATTCCCGATGATGACACCATTGTTATTTTATACACAGGTAAAATATATGAGGATAAAAGTGTACATCTGATTATGGAAGCCTTGAATGATAACAATGTAAATGCTGGTAAAAAGATATTGATTCAAATAGTAGGAGATATTGCTGATAGCTACCAAACAACAATTGAAAATAGCATCAAAAGTGCAGTTTATCCAGTAGTATATCAAAAAGCCGTACCGATTAAAGATTTAATTGCCATTTATAATGCTGCAGACATAGCCGTTTGGCCCAATCATCTGACCAATAGCACAATTGACGCTTCAGCTTGTGGTTGCCCGATAATATGTAGTACATATATGCCCGAAAGGATTACTTACAACAATGGATTATTAGTAGATGGAGGTAGTTTAGAATCATTGAAAACAGCACTCAAAACTTTAATTTCTGATAAAAAACTTAGAGAAAAAATGGGTCGAAATGGTGTAAGATACGTCGAAAATGAATTGAGTTGGAAAGCTATTGCTGAAAAATTTATTATTAAATGCTAAACAAAATTACAAATATACTTATAACTAAAATACTAATTACTACTGATTTGATACGTTAAAAGTTTACTAATTGAGAATACAATTGTTGTCTTAGATAATCTTAATATTACAACAATATAAGTAAGTTATTATTTGTAAAAAAATCAATCATTAATTAGCGTACTTTTCAAGTAACTGGCTACACCAACTAAGTAATTAAAAATTTAAATAAAACAGCGTTAAAGTCAGATTTTAAAACAATGATTTATGAAGGTATTAGCCATTTAAAAATCAATAATTCACCCCTCAGTATTCTTCACTTTCGTTCATAATATAAACTAAAAAAAATTATAACATTCATAATTATAACTATTCAAATTTACTCTCATAACAACTTTAAGTAATCTACACTACTGTGATATTAACATTTTTATCGAAAGCCTTTAAATTAGTATACTCAAAGTTTAAGAATATTGAACTAAGAGAGCAATGTATTGCTGATAAGACAGCTAAATTTTATTATACAGCAAGAATAGATAATATTTCAAGAAAAAGAAATTACATAAATATTGGGAAATATACTTCAATAAGAGGAGAACTAATTTTGTTCGCTCATGGGGGTAATATTACAATAGGAGATTTCTGTTTTATTGGTGAAAATTCAAAAATCTGGTCAGCTAAAAACATAAATATAGGTGATAGAGTATTAATATCTCACAATGTAAATATACATGATAATAATTCCCATCCTTTAAATGCGATTGAAAGGCATGAACATTTCAAGAAAATGCTTTTTGAAGGACATCCTTCTAATGGTGTCTCATTTAATGAAAAAGCCATTAATATATGTGATGATGTTTGGATTGGGTTTAACTCAATAATACTAAAAGGGGTTACAATTGGTAAAGGAGCTATAATAGCGGCGGGAAGTGTTGTTATAAATGATGTTGAACCATATACTATCGTAGCTGGCAATCCCGCTCGATTTTTAATGAAGAATAATAATTAGTAACTATAAACTTAAAATAAACATGTTGAGGAAAACATTAAATATTTTACTAAATATTGTAATAAGTCCCAAAATAAGATTTAAAAAATGTATGACTGTTGGTAGTGATACAGTTTTTCTAAGAGGTTTTAATATCATTGGGGGTTTTAACAATAAAATGACAATCGGTAATCAATCAATAGTTGGCGGAACATTTATTTTTGAACATAAAGAGGGATTGGTTACTATTGGTGATAGAGTGTATATTGGTAGTAGCACCATAATCTGTAAAAATAAGGTGATTTTTGAGAATGATATTTTAGTTGCATGGGGTGTTACCTTTTACGATCATAATTCACACTCCTTAGATTATAAAGAAAGACAGAAAGATATAGTACAAACATTACATGATTATAAAAACCATAATGGCAACTATTTATTTAACAAAAACTGGATACCTGTCGATAGTAAGCCTATAATAGTAAAAAGCAATGCATGGATCGGTTTCGATGCTACAATTCTTAAAGGTGTAACAATTGGAGAAGGGGCTATTGTAGCAGCATGTAGTGTAGTGACAAAGGATGTACCTCCTTACACAGTAGTAGCTGGAAACCCCGCAAAAGTTGTTAGACATCTAATATTGTAATATTAGTCTAAAACGGTTTTATATACCAACCCTCTTGAAAATATTGAATATATAAGATTTATATGAGAATACTAATAATTGGGTCAAAAGGTTTTATAGGAACACATGCCATAAAACACTTCCAAAAACAAGGGCGTGAGGTATGGGGCAGTGACGTGATGGTTGATTACACATCTGAAAGATATTGTTTGATAGATTCTACCAATGCAGATTTTCATGCTATTTTCGAAAATATTCCGTTAGATGTATGCATAAACTGTTCAGGAGCTGCATCTGTACCCGATTCACTCAATCATCCACTACGGGATTACACGCTCAACACCGTCAATGTCTTTAAAATATTAGATGCTATTCGTCAGTATCAACCCACTTGTAAATTTATAAATTTATCGAGTGCAGCAGTTTATGGCAACCCCTCAGTATTGCCAATAAAAGAGACATCAAATTTATATCCATTGTCTCCTTACGGTTGGCACAAACTACAAGCCGAAGAGATATGTCAAGAGTTTTATTCATTTTACAAAATTCCTACCTGTTCACTCCGTATATTCTCTGCTTACGGAGAAGGTTTGAAAAAACAGCTTTTTTGGGATTTAGCTCAGAAAATTCAATCAAACAGTACCATTAAGTTATTCGGGACAGGGGAAGAATCAAGAGACTTTATACATGTTTCTGACTTGATAAAGGCAATAGAAATTATTATTTTAAAAAGTAATTTCAAAGGTGAAAAGATTAATGTAGCGAATGGCAAAGAGATTAAAATAAAAGACATTGTAAAATGTTTTTACAGTAATTGGGATAATAAAATTGAATACTCATTTTCGGGAGAAGAAAGAAAAGGGGACCCTAATAACTGGGTTGCAGATATTGATATACTAAAATCAATGGGTTATACATCACAATTAGATATAGAGGAAGGGTTAAAAAAGTATTACGAATGGATAATAAAAGTAGAAGAAGAATAGGATTATTGCTTGAAAATGATGATTTAGGTGTAATATATTATCTCAATAACATTACAGTTGCAATATCTTATCTTGAGGATAATCAAAAACCACACATCGTACTTTTTTATTCAGAAGATTGTGCCAAACATGTTTCTATTTTCAAATACGAGTATCTTGAAACATATCTGATAAAAAAGCCAAGTTTAGCAATTGGTTTTTTGAAATCTAAATTATTAAATAAAAATTACTTCATTCAATCTATTGAGAAAACTAATAAAGTAGAAGCACTTTTTCCAGTAAATTTATTACCCGTAGGTAAAAGTAATTTAAAATTAGTTTCTTGGATTCCAGATTTTCAACATAAATTTTTCGCTCATCTATTTAAGAGGAAAAATTTATTAATGAGGGAATTTCGATTCAAAAGCATCATCAATAATACTTCTGTTCTGGTACTTTCAAGCGAAGATGCGTACAGTCATTTAAAAAATTTCTATCGTATCAAGCAATCCACAAAGATAAAAGTATTACCTTTTGTATCTTTAATGCGGGGATTGACATTTCCAAAATGGTCGGAAATGAAATCTAAATATCAAATTGGAAGACCTTATTTTCTAATTTCAAATCAATTTTACGTACACAAAAATCATATCGTAGCGGTTGAAGCTTTGAAGATTTTACGTTCAAAAGGATATGATTTTGAAATCATAATGACAGGGAAAACAGAAGATTATAGAGACCCCGTGTTCTTTCCAAATTTGGTAAAAAACATAGAAATCAATGGTTTAGAAGGTTTCATCAAAATACTTGGTCTAATTCCACGAATTGACCAATTAACACTATTGAAAAATGCGCTTGCAGTTATTCAACCCAGTAAATTTGAGGGTTGGAGTACAATTATTGAGGATGCTAAATCATTGAATCAACATGTCATTTGCTCAAATATACCTGTTCATATAGAACAGTTAGACAAAAGTGGCTTTTATTTTAACCCAGACTCCGCATCAGAATTAGCAGAAAAAATGGTTTTATTTCTTGAAAGTAAAGTTACGGGAATACCCATTTATGAAAGTGAAGAAATTCGTACCATTCGTTTTGCTCAACAATTTTTATCTATTTTTGAATCTTAATCTTATATTTTTGAAGCTCTCGCTCATAACAGTAGTTTATAACAACGAAATAACGATAGAAGAAACGATATTATCAGTTTTATCTCAAACATATTCTCCCATAGAATATATTATTATTGATGGTAAATCTTCTGATAATACTTTATCCATTATTAATAAATATAAAGATAAAGTAACGGCAATAATTTCAGAACCCGATAAAGGTATCTACGATGCCATGAATAAAGGGATTGATATGGCAACAGGAGATTTAATAGGGATTTTAAACTCAGACGACATCTTCATAGATAATCAAATATTAAGTAAAATAGTCCATGAATTTAAAACACGAAATATAGATGCATTATACGGTAATATAAGTTATTTCTCAACTGAAAAACCGGGCATCATCGCACGCTATTGGCAATCCAAACCGTACTATTCTACTTTTTTTGACGATGGGAATGTGCCACCCCACCCAGCTTTATTTGTTAAAAAAAGTATTTATGAAGCCATCGGGAAATATAAAATACATTATAAAATAGCTGCGGATTATGAATTTATGTTAAGAATGTTAAAAATTCATGATTTTAAATCATACTTCTTGGATGAAACTATCGTAAAAATGCGCTTAGGGGGTGTTAGTAATAAGGGTTTAAGTAGTTATATTATATCAACAAAAGAATTAAGAAATACATGGGAAATCAATGGGCTTAAATATCCACTATCACTCTATATGCTTAGACCGTACATTAAGATTAAACAATTATTGTTCAAATGAGTACGGTTTTAGTGACAGGAGCATCAGGTTTTTTGGGTACGGAAGTATGCCGTGTATTATCTAAGGAGCACGATGTATATACCTTAGGCAGAACCCAAACATTTTTTAAAAATATTGACGCTGACCTAAGCAATCAAAATATTTTACTACCAGAAGTCAGCTTTGAGCATATAGTTCATTTAGCTGGTAAGGCACATTCATATCCCAAAACAGATAAAGAAATTGAGGCATTTAGTTTAATCAATTATCAAGGCACAATTAATGTTTTGAATGCGCTTATTACTCAAAAAAACATTAAAACATTCATTTTTGCCAGCACTGTAGCTGTTTACGGTGTTGAGTTTGGCGAAAATATTAAAGAATCATATCCAACCAACCCGACTACGCCTTATGGGAAAAGCAAGCTATCTGCGGAGCAATATATAATAGATTGGTGCATTAAAAAAAATATAAATTACCTGATTCTACGGCTACCTCTTATAGCGGGCAATAACCCTCCTGGCAATTTAGGAGCCATGAAACGAGCAATTAAAAAAGGGTATTACATCAAAATCAAAGGCAATCAATCACGAAAAAGTGTTGTAATAGCTACTGATATAGCAGATTTAATCTCAAAATTTAATTGGGAAAGTGGTATTTATAATTTAACGGATGGTATCAACCCCACTTTTTCTGAAATAGAATGTGCTTTAGAAAAATCCCTAAATAAACAAGTAAGATTTAAGATACCTTTAAACCTCTTGAATAAAGCAGCTTTGGTAGGCGATTTTTTACAAAAAATGAAAATCAATATTCCAATTAATTCTTTTAAAATTAAAAAAATCACCTCATCATTAACATTCAATGATGAAAAAGCAAGAAAAGAATTAGACTGGAAGCCTAATTCGGCAATAGAATATTTGAGCAACAACTAAACTCACTCACAGAAGTATTTATGAAACCATTTTTTGAGTTAGATCAATTCATCAATCAACATATAACCAATCGTGCAAGCAGTCTTTTAGCAAAAGATTTGAGCCTTTTCAATGAACAGCTCTCGGATCGTATTAACAATAAGTCAGTATTGGTAATTGGGGGAGCTGGTACAATTGGTGCGTCTTTCATAAAAGCGATTCTTAAATTTTCGATAAAAAAACTTTATGTTATTGACATAAATGAAAATGGACTAACAGAATTAGTGCGTGATTTAAGGAGTTCAAGTGACTACAATATTCCAGATGATTTTAAAACCTATCCTATTGATTTTGGCAGTAGAACTTTTGAAAAAATATTCAAACAGAATGGCATTTTTGAGATAGTAGCTAATTTTGCAGCCCATAAACATGTAAGAAGCGAGAAAGATCATTATTCAATCGAGGCAATGATTGAAAACAATGTGGTCAAAGCTAAAAGATTGCTGGATTTATTGATGGAAACACCGCCCGAACGCTTTTTTTGTGTTTCTACTGACAAAGCAGCCAATCCGGTTAACGTAATGGGTGCCAGTAAGAAATTGATGGAAGAAGTCGTTTTAGCCTATTCAAAGAAAATTCCAATTACGACAGCTCGTTTCGCCAATGTTGCTTTTTCCAATGGGAGTTTATTATTGGGGTATATGGATCGCTTACTCAAAAAGCAACCTCTTTCATGTCCTTTAAATATTGAGCGTTATTTTGTATCTCCTACTGAATCGGGTCAAATATGCTTAATGGCTTGTGTTTTGGGTGAATCTGGTGAAATATTTTTTCCGAAACTTGACCCTATTAAAGACACCAAAACATTTGATGAAATCACAATTGCTTTTTTAAAAGCATTAGGATACACAACTGATGTGTGTGCAACAGAACAAGAAGCGCGAGAAAAATCTAAATTACTCAATGCTACATCAATATCATACCCCGTTTACTTTTTTGCTTCGGATACATCAGGAGAAAAATCTTATGAAGAATTTTATACAGAATCAGAGGTATTTGATTTGGATAAATTCCCGAATTTAGGAATAATTAAAAGCAGCGATTCAACCCCTCAATATGAAGACATTTCAACAATTATTGAAAGTTTTCAAAACCTTTTTAATCTACCAACAATTAACAAGAATGATGTTGTTGATTTACTGAAACGATTTCTTCCAAATTTTGAACACATAGAAAAAGGCAAAAGTCTTGATCAAAAAATGTAGTATGTATATTTTTGTAAAACGATTTTTCGATATAATGCTATCCTTAGCAACATTGGTAGTTCTATCTCCTTTTTTAATACCCATTATAATTGGTTTAAAATTGACAGGTGAAGGAGAAATACTATATTTTCAGAAAAGAATTGGCTATAAAAGGCGTTATTTTGATATTTGGAAATTTGCCACCATGCAAAAAAACTCTCCAAATATTGGTACAGGATCGATAACATTAAGGAATGATCCAAGAGTGACCCCTATGGGTGATTTTCTTAGAAAAACGAAAATAAATGAGCTACCTCAAATAATAAATGTTTTAAAAGGTGATTTAAGTATCGTTGGGCCAAGACCTTTGGTTGATAAAACTTTTAACGCTTATACAGAAAATGTTCAAAATATAATTTATAATAACAAGCCTGGTATCACGGGGATTGGTTCAATTGTCTTTAGAGATGAAGAGAAATTAATATCTGAATCAAAATTAGAGCCACATGAATTTTATCAAAAAGTGATAGCTCCGTATAAAGGAGAGATTGAAATATGGTATCAAAATAATTTTTCTTTTTCAACAGATTTCAAAATTATATTCCTTACCGCTTGGGTAATTTTATTTCCTAAAAGTAATTTATTGTATTCATTTTTTAAAGATCTACCCAAACGATCTTTTTAGTTTTAAGAAAGCTATAATAACTATTCTTGCTATTCGATAGCCTTTTAGCTTTACAATTCAATTATTTGGAAATTATTAAATTCATTACAAAAATTAATCTAACATTCATTCCAAACACCTCAAAATACTGAGGAGAATATCAGAAAGGATATTGAAAAGAACAATTATTAAACTAAGAAAAAACTTCATTAAAATAATCAATTTATGCCTAAAATCGCATTAGTAACAGGTGTAACAGGTCAAGACGGTGCCTACCTAACAGAGTTTCTCCTAAAAAAAGGATACATCGTCCACGGCATCAAGCGCCGCAGTTCATTGTTCAATACAGATAGAATTGACCATCTTTATCAAGACCCACATGTAGAGCATAAAAACTTTATTCTACACTATGGCGATTTAAGTGACTCTACCAATCTCATCCGCATCATCCAAGAAGTACAACCCGATGAAATTTATAATTTGGGAGCGATGTCGCACGTGCAGGTGTCGTTTGAAATACCTGAATACGTGGCAGATACTGACGGGGCAGGAACTTTGCGCTTGTTAGAAGCCATCAGAATATTGGGTTTAACAAAGAAAACAAGAATATATCAAGCATCCACTTCCGAGCTTTACGGAAAGGTGCAAGAAATACCACAGTCTGAAAAAACGCCTTTCTATCCCCGTTCTCCTTATGCCGTAGCCAAGATGTATGCGTTTTGGATTACCGTCAATTATCGTGAGGCTTATGGTATGTTTGCTTGCAACGGCATACTTTTTAATCACGAAAGTCCCTTGCGTGGTGAAACTTTCGTAACACGTAAAATAACCCGTGGTGTAGCAAAAATAGCGTTGGGTTTGCAGGATAAATTGTGGATGGGGAATATCAACTCAAAACGAGATTGGGGTCACGCAAAAGATTATGTCGAAGGCATGTACTTGATTTTGCAGCAAGACGAACCCGAAGATTTTGTCCTCGCCACGGGCGTTACGACTGAAATACGAGAGTTTATCCGCATGGCATTTCTTGAAGTAGGTATTGTGATTGATTTTAAAGGTGAAGGTGTTGATGAAAAAGGTTGTGTCGCCGCTTGCAACAATCCCGCTTTCCAACTACCCATTGGCAAAGAAGTATTAGCCATTGACCCAAAATATTTCCGACCAACGGAAGTTGATTTATTGATTGGTGACCCAACAAAAGCGCATACAAAATTGGGTTGGAAGCCAAAATATACGGTACAAACCCTTTGCGCCGAAATGGTGGCCGCTGATTTGGAATTGTTTAAAAAAGAACAATTGTTGAAGGATGCGGGGTTTGATATTAAGAATCAATACGAGTGATTTAATTTAACACATAGTCACATAGGGCACATAGTTTTTAGAGAGAATTTTTATAACTAATTGAAAATTAAATAATTATACATTAATCTATGTGTCTTATGTGACTGTGTGTTGAATTAAATCAAAATATTTTTTCGTTAGAATGCTCTGTATTTGCTTCTGCAAAATCAATTTCTTACTTTTGTAGAACATTAAAATAACAATCATGGCTGTACCACTTAGATCTTCATTGCCTTCCGTAACTGATACCAAAATCAGAAAGATGAGCCTTGAGCGTTTCCGTGAATGGAGACCGCTTGACGGATGGAAATATGATTGGAACGACAGGAAAACAACAAAATACAAACAAATAGTAACCGAAAAGCAACGCTATATTGTGAGAAATGTCTCACGAGCTTTTACTTCAACAGAATCCTACAAGCAAGGGCATGATTTGATATCAGAAAGCGAAATGGCTTATGACGACAATCGTTATCGTGTACCCGATATGGCATACTATACCAAAGAACAAACAAAAGCCGCCGCTAATGGTGAACATACCGTTTCTCCTTTTGTCATAGAAATACTTTCCGATACAGATTTAGCCAAAAATATTGAAATTAAATTGTGGGAGTATTTTGAAGAAGGCGTGAAAGTGGTTTGGCATATCATACCCTACAAACAAATTGTCAAGGTTTATACGTCTCCATTTCAAGTGAACATTTGTAAAGAAGATGAGGTTTGTAGTGCAACCGCAGCTTCTATAGATTTTGATATGACTCCAAATAGTATTTTTGAGTTATAACGCACACTCCCTCAGTCATGCTTTCAGCGTGATGAAACCAAAGGCATCATATTTTCATGCAAAAACTTGAATTTTGAATAAAAAACAAACATCAAAAAGCGTAGTAATGACCCTGTTCATAACTGCGCTTTTCTGTTTAGAAGGTTATGCTCAAAAGGCAACTTCCGCAGGCAACAGTGTAGCCATTCCGCTATCAAATAGTTACATCAACTATTTTGAAAGTGAAATAAACAGACTTGATAGCACCCATTTCACGTCCATTCGCCCATTCATTGCGGCGGATGTGAGCCCGATAATTGATTCTTTGAACGAAACAAAACTATTGTTTCAAAAACATTCAGTTGGTTGGATTGGTCGCAAACTCTTTAATGAAGATTTAGTGACCATCAGTGGGAATGATTTTTCTTTTAATATAAATCCAGTCGTTAATTTTTCGATTGGAAAGGACAATCAATGGACAAACCAAACACCCTATTTTAACACTCGTGGTGTAAGAGTAACGGGAAATATTCTGTCTAAATTTACTTTTGAGACGGAGTTTTTAGAAAATCAAGCTTTATTCCCAAAATATGTAACCGATTTTATCAACGCAAAACAAGTAGTGCCTAATTATGGTGGCACAAAATCTTTTGATTCACTCAATATTTCTAAAGATTTTAGTGTCTCGACAGGTAGCTTTGCCTATCGCCCTAATAAATATTTTCAATTTCAATTTGGTCATGGAAAACATTTTATAGGGGATGGTTATCGCTCGTTGTTGCTCTCTGACAATGCACCAAATTATCCTTATCTTCGCATTGTTACCACGTTTTGGAAACTACGCTACGTGAATCTATGGGCGCAGATGCTCGACAATAACAGAACGCAGCCCGACGGCACTTTCACCCGCAAATACGCATCAACGCATTATCTTTCGATGAATGTATCCAAACGATTGAATATTGGATTATTTGAAACCGTAGTGTATCACGATACTTCGGGTACGAGAGGTATAGACGTTAATTTTCTAAATCCAATCATTTTTTATCGTCCTTTAGAATTTGCTTTGGGTTCAAATGGCGGTAATGTACTTTTGGGTTTAAACCTTAAATATAAATTATCGAACAATCAGTTCATTTATGGTCAATTTATCTTAGATGAATTTAACTCAAAAGAATTTTCAAAAGATTGGTGGGGCAATAAATATGGTTATCAAATTGGCTTCAAATCTTTCAATACTTTGATACCAAATTTGACGGTTCAATCCGAAGTCAATATGGTCAGACCTTACACGTATAGCCATTTTATAACCACTCAAAACTACGGTCATTATAATCAACCCCTCACAAACCCACTTGGCTCTAATTTTAGGGAATGGATGACAAATGTGCGTTATTTTCACAAAAGAATATTTCTCGAAGCGCGTTTGATGATTGCCACGCAAGGGCTCGATTCTTTGAGTAAAAACTATGGCAGCAATGTTTTTAGAAGTTACAATGACAATCGAGTTGAATATGGCGTAAATCTTTTCCAAGGCATAAAAACCAACACCCTATTCGGCGACATCAAAATAGGTTATTTAGTCAATCCAAGAACAAATCTAAGATTGGAATTGGGCATGACCGTGCGCCGCATCACACCCGAAGTATCAGTGGGAGATTTGAAACCTGAAACAACCAAGTTTTTCTACTTTGGTTTGAAAACGGATTTGTTCAATCAATATCTTGATTTTTAATTTTATGAATAAAGATTCCAAAATATACATAGCAGGTCACAGAGGCATGGTAGGCTCTGCAATACTGAGGGGCCTCCGTCATCAAGGTTTTGACAACATCATTTTTAGAAAATCAAACGAACTCGACCTTAGAAACCAAACGGCGGTCAGTGAGTTTTTCAAAAAAGAACGCCCTGAATACGTCTTCCTGGCAGCAGCCAAAGTAGGCGGTATTTTAGCCAACAATATATACCGTGGCGAGTTTTTGTATGAAAACTTAATGATTCAAAGCAATGTCATTCACTCGGCTTATGAATCAAACGTAAAGAAATTGATGTTTTTGGGTTCATCTTGCATCTATCCCAAACTTGCACCGCAGCCTTTAAAGGAAGAATATCTTTTGACAGGCTTACTCGAATCCACGAATGAGCCTTATGCGATTGCCAAAATTGCGGGCATAAAAATGTGTGATGCTTATCGAGCTCAGTATGGTTGCAATTTCGTATCCGTCATGCCCACCAATCTTTATGGCCCTAATGACAACTATGATTTGCAAAACTCACACGTGCTACCCGCTTTGATTCGCAAGTTCCTAACGGCAAAGAAAAACAACGACCCCTCAGTAATTTTATGGGGAACAGGCTCGCCAATGAGAGAGTTCTTACACGCCGATGATTTGGCAGACGCTTGTTTGTTTTTAATGCAAAATTTTGATGAAGAAGGCTTGGTCAATATCGGTACGGGCATAGATTTATCCATTCTTGATTTAGCCAAAATGGTTAAAAAAATAGTCGGTTTTGAAGGTGAGATTGTCTTAGATGCCACCAAACCTGATGGAACGCCTCGTAAACTGATGGATGTTTCTAAATTGCATAGTATGGGTTGGAAACATAAAATTGATTTGGAAACAGGGATAACTAAGGTTGTGGAAGAAGTTAAAGATTTATTTTGACATAATTATATGAGATTTTCATTTAACTCAAATCATACTTCAACATCTTGAACAGCAGATGGAAATATGTCGGGCTTATTATGTATGTTTATGTAATAACTATTCCAATAAATGGCATAATAAGCTTACCAACTTTAGGGCGGAAAATTCAATTGCCTGAAATTGTTTTTATTATACTTTTCATCGCAACTTTTATAGCTGTGTTACGACATAAAACATGGCAAAAGTTTCGGTTAATAATAATAGATAAAGCACTTACTTTTTATGGATTAGCTTTATTAATATCCTGCTTAGGGCATCCTACAAGAGCTTCATTCTTCGAGTTTTTAGGTTTTATTTATTTATTTATTTTATATTTAATAATAAACATTTACTTATTAGAGTCTGGTAAAAACATTCGATTATTCTTAGTCAAAAGCACTCAAATATCATGTATAGTATCAGCATCAATGGGTTTATTAGGGTTAATTTTAATTACCTTATCAATAAATAATCCTTTTGTAGCATATTTCCTGAATTATCCCCTATTGGGAAGTATTTATAGATTAAAAGCCCTATCCACTGAGCCAATAATGTTGATGAGTATCTTAGGCGTTTTCACACTAATTTATTTAGCAGACATTTATAGTAAACTAAACGTTAAGTTTTCAATAAACACAACCGTAAACCTAATTCTTCTATTCACTGTAATGTTCTTTACCTATACGAAATCAATTGTGATGTTTACCGCTTCTTATTTCTTAATCGTAGCTACTCATTACACTATTTCAAACAAAATAAAAAGTTTAGTTTGGGGAGTATTTTTAACTACCTTTCTTTTCTTATCCCACTTCACATTTGTGGCCAAAACAGCCTTCAATCAAAACCAATACTGTCATGCACTTGAAAAACAACCAATCATTGAGTTGTATGACCATTATCTACTCAGAACTTGCTATGGTGTATTGAAAGAATCTAACTTAATAGCTTTCTCTCGCCATCCTTTTATTGGCTTAGGCGGCGGTAATTTCACAAAATATGTAGAACATTTAAAAGAAGAACAAATTTATCCACCATATATTCCAAGCTATGATCCACTATCTACTTATTTTGGAAGTTTGTCTGAATTAGGAATTTTGGGTTTTATCAGTTTATTGATTTTATATTCAACAATCAGATTTGTTTGGGGAAAATTTAAAAAATCAGATGTATCGAACGAATCCGATAACAGATTCTGGATACTTATGTGTGGTGTCCTAATGTTCATTATTGCAGAAGGTTTTGTAACTGACACCATGAATTTTCGTCATTATTGGCTTGTATTAGCATGTTTTGCTGCAAGAGAAAGAACAACAATATCATCGTTACAACTAACATAAATTTTTAATTTTATATGAATCAAAATCATTACGTTGCCATTATGGCAGGAGGAGTAGGTAGCCGTTTTTGGCCCGCCTCACGTGAAGCAAAACCTAAACAGTTTTTAGATATTCTTGGCACGGGCAAGACGTTGTTGCAATTGACTTACGACCGTTTTTTGCCTTTAATTCCAAAGGAAAACATCTTTATCGTTACTAATGCGGCATATCGTGATTTGATAAAAGAGCAATTGCCCGATGTGACGGACAATCAAATATTGGCTGAACCAAGTCGCAATAATACGGCACCTTGTTTGGCTTACATGGCTTTTAAGTTACAAAACTTAAATCCTAATGCCAGCTTCGTCGTCGCTTCCAGTGATCATTTAATTGTGAATGAAGTAAATTTCTTAAAAAACATAGAATTGGCATTGGATTTCACTCAAAAAAATGACGCTTTGATGACTTTGGGTATCACACCCCATAACCCAAATACGGGTTACGGCTATATCCAATACAATAAGAACGATGCTAATAACGATGGTATCTATAAACTGAAAAGTTTTACCGAAAAACCCAATCTTGAAACAGCAAAAGCGTTTTTAGACGCAGGTAACTATCTTTGGAATGCTGGCATTTTTATTTGGAGTGTTAAATCTCTATTAAAAAGTTTCAAAAAAAACGCAGAGGATATTTATGACATCTTGAAAAAAGGTGAAAATGCTTACAATACTGAGGGGGAGCAAAATTTTATCAATCAGCACTACCCCACTACGCCCAATATTTCGATTGATTACGCTGTGATGGAAAAAGCCGAAAATGTCTATACCATCCCTTGCAATTTTGGTTGGTCTGACCTCGGTGCATGGAGTGCAATCTATGATGAATTACCAAAAAATGAAGATCATAATGTTATCCAGAGTGACAATGTTTTAACGTTTGACGTAACAAATACATTGGTGAGAACACCCGCCGATAAACTCGTAATACTGAGAGGCCTCGACGATTTTATCGTTGTAGATGAAAATAACGTTTTATTGATTTATCCCAAAAACAAGGAACAAGAAATAAAACAAGTCACCACTACGCTCAAACAATTGGGTAAAACGGATAAGCTTTAAGACTGTTGAATAAACGCAAAAAAATAGCCCTTGTAGCCAACACTACATGGAACATATACAATTTCAGGCTCAATGTAATCGAGGCTTTACTAAAAGAAAACTATGATGTGGTGGTTATTGCACCAACAGATATTTATACACGTTATAGCACTATTTTCCCTTCAGTTGAGCATGTAAATCTCAAATATTTAAAACGGCGAGGCATAAATCCATTCATTGAAATTATCCACATTGCTGAGTTATATTCTACTTATAAACGTATAAAACCAGATGCCGTAATTCATTACACAATCAAACCCAATATATATGGAAGTATAATTGCAAGCGTTTTAAAAATTCCAACTATTGGTTGCATCACAGGTTTAGGATATACTTTTATTCAGAAAGGTATTATAAATTGGATAACAGTAAATCTATACAAAATAGCTTACAGAAATGTAAGGAAAGTTATCTTTGAAAATATTGATGACCGTTTATTGTTTAATAATTTAAAAATTATTGATGCAAACAAATCGGTTTCAGTAAAAGGATGTGGCATTGATACAGTTCGATTCCACCGTATGCAAGATTGGGAAAGCAAAGATTATTGTGTTTTTACTTTTATAGGTCGCTTTTTATATGATAAAGGCATTGTAGAATTCGTAGAAGCGGCTAAAATCGTAAGAAAAACGTACCCTAAAACCGTTTTTTGGTTGATAGGTGAGATAGATAGTCAAAATCCTTCCGCAATTAGTCATGAATTACTGACACAATGGGTCGTATCAGGACTTGTAGAAAATAAAGGTTTTATAGATGACGTGAGACCTTTCATCGCTGCAAGCACTTGCATCGTTTGCCCGTCATATAGAGAAGCCATTCCAAGAGTATTGCAAGAAAGTTTGGCTATGGAACGCCCTATTATTTCAACTGACGTGGCTGGTTGTAGAGAGGCAGTAGAAGAAGGTGTAAATGGTTATTTAGTTCCCGTTAAATCACCTGTTGAGCTTGCGAAAGCTATGATTAAAATCATCAATACACCTCATACTGACTTAGTTAAAATGGGGGAAAATGGTCGAAAAAAAGTAATTAAAGAATTCGACCAAAACCTAATTGCACAAGATATTTTAGAGGTAATTAAATCTGTACTTTAATACAAATCACAACTATTGACATACTATATTACGAAGAAAATTGAAAAAAATACTTTTGCTATCCTATTACTATCCACCCATTCATTCAATTGCAACTCGGCGGAATTTTCATATATCTCAAAAATTTCAAAAGTATTTTTCAAAAGTTTTCGTCTTTACTACTAAAAACAATCGGTTTTTACCCAAAAACGATAGAAATACTGAGGGGGTCAATATCTCATCTATTTTCACCTTCGACTATCGTACCTTAGCACATTGGCTGAGTGGGAAAGAAAAAAGAGCAAGTACCCATTTTTCAGAGCAAACCAAACAAAATCCAATCGTACATTTCTTCGCCGTGCGTTTGCTCAATAGTTTTCCATTCAATTTACTCTTTCATGAAGGCGGCATTGTTTACACTTTGATTTGCTTGTGGAAAGCAGTTCGTGTGATTAAAAAAGAGAACATCACCCACGTTTATTCTTCCTTCCGCCCTTACAGCGATCATTTCACCGCTTATTTACTTAAAATATTTTTTCCTAAACTCTACTGGATTGCGGACTTTCGAGACCTTCATATTGAGCCACAATACCGTCACATTGTTTTTGAGCCTTTCCAACATTGGTGCAATAAGCAAATTTTAAGGAAAGCAAATATCGTAACCACCGTCTCTGAGGGTTTAGCCAATCATCTAAAGCGTTATAAATCAAGTGTTTACGTATTGCGAAATGGCGTAACGTTTGAAAATTTGGATTTCGAGAAAAAACCTTTCCAAAAATTTACCATCGCTTACACAGGTTCAATGTTTGGTGATGAACGGAATCCTTCTTTGTTCTTAGAAGTGATTAAAAGTCTGGAAAATCAAAAAATACTGAGGGGGTCAAATTTTCAAATCCTCTATGCTGGAAAAGACACAGGTGTTTGGCTCAATTGGATAAACCGTTATGATTTAGAGCATTTATTTGAATCAAAAGGTATGATTGACCCCAAGGAAGCCCTCGACATTCAACGCAATTGCCACCTCAATTTATTACTTACCTCCGCAACGCCCGAAAGCACGGGGCAACTCACTGGCAAATTCTACGAATATCTCGCCGCCAAAAATCCCATCATCGTTTCAATAGATGGCACACAAGACCTTGAATTTGAATCAATTATGCATGATTTAAACGCAGGATGTGTCGTCTATAACAATCAATCTTTCAACGAACTGAAATCTTTTATTTTAGAAAAATTCAATGAATGGGAAACAACAGGCATTGTAAAATCAACCATTGATTTAGAAAAATTAAAAGAGTTGAGTTGGGAAAATCAGGTGGGAAAATTTGTTGAACACATCAATTTATAGTTTCTTTACGCCATAAGTTTTATTTTAAGACCAAATATTAAGCCTTAAAAGTTTCAACTTTTAAGGCTTATTGTTTTTTATGATGAAAAAATACAAAATACTAACCGTCGTCGGTGCAAGACCACAATTTATCAAGGCCGCCCCTTTGAGTAAAGCCATTGCGAAATCGGAGCATTTGATGGAGGTGTTGGTTCATACAGGTCAGCATTACGATTATGCGATGTCGCAACAATTCTTTGATGAATTAGGGTTGCCGACACCCGCTTATAATCTCGAAGTTGGTAGTGCAAGACAGGCCGTGCAGATGGGTCAAATTCTTATAAAA
>JAYTMW010000239.1:0-1888 GCA_043728105.1 Saprospiraceae bacterium
TGGTGGACGAATCGAGCAGAAAGCGATATTTGCTGGAAAGTACCCATCAAAACCATCATCGGAAGGGGCTATGATTTGGATATTAAAAACCCGAATAAACAAGAAGAAACCCACGAATACAACAGTGCGGAATTGATGGACATGCTGCACGCTTCTTTTGAAAAATCAAATTTATTGTTGAATCAGTTAAAAGAGGCGGTGAAATGAGTAAAAATAAAAAAGTATTATAAATGCATTAGAAAACATACACAATGAATAAAAATCTTATAAACCATAATCTTCTCTTTGAGAAAATAGCACAGCTTATAGACAATGCCCGTCAGAGAGTGGCAACTATTACAAATTTAACAATGGTGCATACTTACTTTGAAGTTGGTAGAATGATAGTCGAAGAAGAACAACAAGGAAAAGAAAAAGCCGCTTATGGCAAGCACGTTTTGAAAAATGTATCTTCTCGGCTTATAGAAAGGTTTGGTAGTGGTTTTTCTGAACAAAACTTAAGAAACATGCGCCAATTCTTTTTGAAATATGCAGATAGAGCTTTACAAATTCGCCAGACACCGTCTAGCGAATCTCCTACATTTACTTTGAATTGGTCGCACTATCTTGTATTAATGCGAATAGATAATCCTGATGAACGCCGTTTTTATGAGATAGAAGCAACGCATCAAAACTGGTCAGAACGGTATCTCAAACGGCAGTATCATTCCAGCCTTTATGAGCGTTTGGCTTTAAGCCGTAATAAAGATGAAGTAATGCAATTAGCCACACAAGGACAAAAGGTGTACAAGCCCACGGATATATTAAAAAATCCTTTGACCTTAGAATTTTTAGGCATGGAAGAAAAAACCGCCTATTCTGAATCTGATTTAGAACATGCAATTATCTCTAAAATTCAAGACTTTTTACTCGAACTTGGCAAAGGATTTTTGTTTGAAGCTCGTCAAAAACGCTTTACTTTTGACGAAAAACATTATAAAGTAGATTTGGTTTTTTACAACCGATTACTCCAATGTTATGTCTTAATTGACCTTAAAACGGATGAACTGGAACATCAAGATTTAGGGCAAATGCAGATGTATGTCAATTATTATGATAGATATATCAAATTGCCTTTTGAAAAACCAACTATCGGCATTTTACTTTGTAAAGAAAAAAATGACGCTATTGTAGAGTTAACCTTGCCTGTGGATGCCAATATTTACGCTTCGGAGTACAGCCTTTATTTACCCGATAAACGGCTTCTGCAACAAAAACTGGCAGAATGGTTAACTGAGTTTGACTCGTAAAAATACATTCTTAACGCATTGCGTCAAGAACTCAAGCGAGTTTTATTCAATTGCGAATACACTGTAGTCGTAATTGAAATAACCCGTTTTAAAGGCGATAATGACAAAAAATAGGCTTTTTTATGCTCCTATACTGAGGAGTATTAGGGTTTTCTTATAAAACATCTGACATCTTGTAACCCCTCGTTTCAACGAGGGGAAAAGTATAAAACCATCTCTCTACATCTATCATCTATTCAAAACATCACATCAGATGTGATTTTTTGAATAGATGATAGATGGGATTCGTGGGTATTTTAAAGCCCCCGATTGAAAATCGGGGGTTTCAAGATGATAGATGTTTTATAAGAAAACCCTATGAGGAGTATCAAATTTTTTAAAATGAAATTATTATTATTGAATCAGTTAAAAGAGGCGGTGTTATGAGTTGGAAAAAGGTTAAAATAGGGGATTTATGTATCATTGAAAAAGGGGCAATTGGCATTTTAAAAGCTATTCCAGGCGAGTATCCGATGGTGGTGACGAGTGAAGAAAGAAAATCACACAATGAATATCAATTTGATGATGAAGCGGTTATTATTCCTTTGGTTTCGTCCACT
>JAYTMW010000240.1:0-4943 GCA_043728105.1 Saprospiraceae bacterium
GACATCACTCAAATTGCGCCACAAGACATTCCCGACCACGATATTTTATTGGCAGGTTTCCCGTGCCAACCGTTCAGTATTATTGGCAATATGCAAGGCTTTTC
Organism: Saprospiraceae bacterium; assembly: GCA_043728105.1. Lineage (GTDB taxonomy): Bacteria > Bacteroidota > Bacteroidia > Chitinophagales > Saprospiraceae > JAAFJT01. Next base: position 105 of record JAYTMW010000240.1, read on the forward strand.
GGATACACGAGGCACGCTGTTTTTTACGATTGAAGAGATTTTAAGGGTTAAAAAACCCAACGCTTTTTTGTTAGAAAATGTCAAACAATTAAAGACCCACGACAACGGTAGAACCTTCAAAGTTATCATTCAAAAATTAGAAGAATTGGGCTATTTCGTACACCACACCGTACTAAATGCCTTAGATTTTGGTTTACCTCAAAAACGAGAAAGAACCGTAATTGTAGGCTTTAAAGAGAATATTGCCTTTAAATTTCCTAAAAAAACGGGTAGTTTCAAGCCTTTGAGTGAGATTTTGGAAGATGAAGCATTGGTTGATAAAAAACTTTTCGCCTCAAAAGATATTTTTGATAAAAGACAAGCCAAGATAAAAATAGAACCTTTTTACCCCTCAGTATGGCATGAAAATAAAGGCGGCAATATCTCCATTTTACCCTTCTCGTGCGCCTTACGTGCGGGCGGCTCTTACAACTATTTATTGGTCAATGGCAATAGACGTTTATCATCAAGAGAATTGTTGCGCTTACAAGGTTTTCCCGAAGATTTTAAAATAGTAGTAGGCTACGGTGCAATGCGTAAATTAACGGGTAATAGTGTGGCAGTTCCTGTTTTTAAAGCGGTTGCAGAAGAAATGGTGAAAGCCTTAAATAGTCCAAAAATCAATCAATCTTTCAAACAATTAAGTGTATTGGAATATTCCCTCAACTGAAAATACAGCATTTGCTCAGTTTTTTAATGGACGTGGGTATGATAAATTGAAGGATGAAACTTGGGATTGAATCCCGTTGAAACCTTGACAATTAAGGGGCCCCTCAGTATTTTGCATCAAAAAAGCCGCTTCTTGTTTGGGAAGTGGCTTTTTTGTGGTTATTCTTAAATTATACACTACGCAAGCAGGTATTCAAGGACTTTCTCGTAGCAATTTACACTTATACAAACAATTCTATTCTGTCTATCCTCAAATTGTCCAAACACTGTCTGGACAATTGAAACTACCTGTTGAAATTGCCGAAAAAATAAAAACACAAGTTAAACCCATTGCTACAAATTCGTTGTCACTCGACATAAATTTACTCATTAATCAGTTGAGTTTTTCGCACTTTATTGAGTTTTTAACGTGCGACACACCTTTACAGCGTGCATTTTATGAGACTTATGCACTAAAAAATCAATGGAAAGTCCGTGACCTTCAAAGAGCGCGAAGTAGTCTTTTGTTTGAACGTACGGGTCTCAGCACGGATAAAGAAAGTCTGTTAAAGGATTTGCAAGCTCAACAACCTTTAACGCCGCAAGACATTATAAGAAGCCCCATTGTGTTAGAATTTTTAGGACTTTCTGAAAAATATAGCTTCAAAGAAGATGATTTAGAAGAAGCGATTATTACGCATTTACACGACTTTTTAATTGAACTCGGTCGAGGGTTTTGTTTTGAAGCACGTCAAAAACGCATTACTTTTGACAATACACATTACCGTATTGACTTAGTTTTTTATCATCGTATTCTCAGATGTCATATTTTGATTGATTTAAAAATCGGTGATTTTATTCCTTCTGATGCTGGACAAATGAATATGTATCTCAATTATTATGAAGATAATGAAATGAGTGAAGGAGATAATCCACCTGTGGGTATCATATTGTGTGCAGGAAAAAACAAAAATCTTGTAAAGTATGCGACAACAGGATTGTCGCAGCAGCTTTTTGTTTCTAAATACCTCATACAATTACCGAATGAAGAGGAATTAAAAGCGATTATTGAAGCGGAACAAGCTAAACTTTAAAGAGCATAGACCCCTCGGCCGTTTGTGTTTGCAAATTGCGCTGTTCTCCCCAAACCCAAGCAAACGTGTAAGCCCTCATATACGCACGGTGCGAGCGAGAGGGTCCCCCTCAGTATTTCACCACAAAAAAGCTAAAGCCAAGCAAGTCTTTTTTTTACCCAAAATAAAACAATTTTTGTCATTTATTAAAAATAAAAATATCGTCTTTTGTATATAATTTAAGTTTAACGACTTGTCCATTACTTTAAAATAGAATACTTTTGTAAAAAATAAAAACGACTATGCCTTTTTTATATCAAGAAGATTTCGTGAATCTTAAATTAACAAATTGCCCTCCAAGTGGCTATAAACCTAAAATAATTGAAACAGCTTTCAGATGGGTGTATGATGATATAGATGATTCAAGAAATTTCGTTTCACAGTATCATAAAAACCCTAAACGCTTTTTAGATAAAAATGAAAAAACTATTTGTAGTGGTTTAGCATTATCAATGTTTGATAGTATTGGAAATGCCCAAGCAAGATTTTATGAATTGAGAGAAATATTACAACAAAAAGCCTATAACACATTAGGAACTAAGATAGCTGTTGGCACAATTACCGAATCAGATGGCGTAAATAGTGAAACAGATGAAAATGGGCATTTTAATCATCATCTTACTACAAATACCAATTATAATAAGCGATTTAAAATAATAGAATCACTGTAAAATGGACGATATAAAAGGCTTAATTATTTCAAAATTAGGGTTTAAACCTTTGAAATTGGGTGATTTCTTATTTCATGAAGGTCCCCTTGTGTCCCATTTTATAGATTCCTCTAACTCACAGGAGCATTATCTCTATAAATGGTGTGATAGTGATGCTCATTGCAATAGATGGATGATTGCCAAATGTTCGGAAGACTTACTTGTAGATTTCTTAAATAACAAAATAACACTTAGAGGTATTATCAATGCTAATTCATTTGTTTATATAATGGATTTAGATGATGATTTGAATGAACAAAATATATTAATTACTAACACTCAAGATTTACCCGAAACGTATTTACCTACTGATAATAGCTTTTTTAATGAAAAACAATATGAAAAGTATGCACTTCAGCTTAAAGAAGCACTTGTAAACAAGAAAAACACTGTTAATATTGACCGTGTTTTAGAAGAATTATCCAATGTAAAGGAGCAACAACACGAGACAAATAACTTATTAAATGCAATTTTGAAAAAAGTATTCCCTAATCAAGTCGTTCAAGGACAGGTTGCAGAAGGGGAAGTGCCTTATGGTAATTATTTAGGGAATAGAGTAGTTGAAAAACCTATTTATAGAGAAGTAGTAATTGAAAAAAGATATGATGATTTGAAAATGATTGAAGGTATAGGCTCTAAAATTGAGGAACTACTTAATAATGCAGGTATTTATACTTTTGAACAACTTGCTGATGCAACGCCTAAAATGATTCGTGAAATATTAGATAAAGCTGGCTCTCGTTTCTCGTTCCACGACCCAAGCACGTGGGCGGAACAATCTGGATTAGCGGCAGAAGGTAAATGGGAAGAACTTAAAAAAAAACAAAATAAATTATATAGTGGTAAATAATTTTTCTAATTAATTGATATTAACGCTAACCTAATTGCTTTACTCAAGCAAATCACGCTCATAAGAGTTTCAATTTCGAAGCATATTTATGTTTGTCGTCTTTTCCATAATCCCTTGAAAATCAACAACTCAAAAAGCACCCCCTCAGTATTTCCACCATTTCTCCCACATTTCCCCCACTTTCACTACATTTGTCAAACAAAAAATATTTTAACCAAATAAAAGTGAGAAAATGAAAAGACAACTACGCTCCATCCTAAGTTTTTCTTTATGCCTACTACTTTTCATAAGCCTAAACGCTCAAAACACCCCCATTTTTGACGCAATGAAATGGCGCATGATTGGCCCTCACCGAGGCGGCCGAACCGTGGGTGCAGTGGGCGTACCGCAACAACCCAACGTGTTTTACATAGGTGTAAACAACGGTGGCGTGTGGAAAACGACCGATTATGGCAGAACTTGGCAACCCATTTTCGACGACCAACCAACGGGTTCAGTCGGTGATGTGGTGGTTGCGCCATCTAATCCCAACACGTTGTATGTGGCGAGTGGTGAAGGATTGCAACGACCCGATTTGTCGGTTGGTGACGGGGTGTATAAAACGACGGACGGTGGTAAAACTTGGGTCAATACGGGGCTGAAAGAAGGGCAACAAATTGGTGGTTTGTCCATTGACCCAACAGATGAAAACCGTGTTTTTGCGGCAGTTTTGGGTCATCCCTACGGCGCAAACACGGAAAGAGGCGTTTTTAGAACCCTAAACGGTGGAAAATCATGGGAACGGGTTTTTTATATTGACGAAAATACGGGAGCCGTGCAAGTGACCATTGACCCAAAAAATCCTCAAATTGTGTACGCCGATATGTGGGCTGGGCGACAAGGGCCGTGGGAAAATGGGGCTTGGAATGGCTCTGAAAGTGGTTTGTATAAATCCATTGACGGCGGCAATACGTGGAAAAAACTCACAAAAGGTTTGCCCACCACGAAGGAAGGCATGAGCCGAATCGGTTTTTGCATTGCACCAAGCAACACCAATCGGATGTATGCCACCGTGGATGCACCCCCTCAGTATGGAGGTGTTTTTAGAAGCGATGATGCGGGTGAAAGTTGGATAAAATTGAGTGGCGATGAACGTTTTTGGGGTAGAGGAACAGACTTTGCAGAGATAAAAGCCGACCCGAAAAATGCAGATATTGTCTATACCGCCAATGTCGTAACTTGGAAATCAACGGACGGTGGCAAGTCGTGGAATGCCTTCCGTGGCGCACCTGGTGGCGATGATTATCATAGAATTTGGATAAATCCCGACAATACAGATATTATTTTATTGGCAAGTGACCAAGGGGCAATTATCACCGTCAATGGTGGTCAAACTTTTAGCTCGTGGTACAACCAACCCACGGCACAATTTTATCATGTGAGTACCGACAATGCTTTCCCCTACAATGTGTTGGGCGGG
>JAYTMW010000241.1:0-2755 GCA_043728105.1 Saprospiraceae bacterium
GAAATCCGCCGCTATGAATGCAAAGCATCATCAAGCTGAAAGCATGACAATATGACCCGTCCCGATGGGACTATAAAATTTTAATCGCACAGGTTGGATAAATCAGCCGTTACAAATCAAATAGAACCATAAATCAAGAAAATTATGAAAGAAGTATTCATTATTTCAGCCGTCAGAACACCCATTGGTAGCTTCGGTGGCATGTTGGCCGACACATCAGCAACTCGATTAGGCGCAATAGCGATTAAAGGCGCATTGGAAAAAGCGGGTGTTGCGCCAGAAGAAGTGGAAGAAGTCATTATGGGCAATGTGGTGTCCGCCAATTTGGGTCAAGCCCCCGCCCGCCAAGCGGCAATGTATGCGGGACTACCTCCTTCTGTCATTTGCACAACCATTAATAAAGTGTGTGCATCGGGCATGAAAGCAACAGCTTATGGCGCACAAAGCATTATCTTGGGTCATGCCGATATAGTGGTGACGGGTGGCATGGAAAACATGTCGCAAATCCCTTTTTACATCCCTAAAGCACGGTTTGGCTATAAATATGGCAATGGCGAACTCATTGACGGTTTATCCAAGGACGGATTATTAGACGTTTATGATCAAAAAGCAATGGGTAATTTTGCCGACCAAACAGCCGTTAAATATGGTTTTTCGAGAGAAGAACAAGATGCTTATGCGGTGCGTTCTTACCGCCGTGCAGCCGAAAATACTGAGGGGGGTAACTTCAAAAATGAGATAGTGCCTGTTGAGTTGCAGACTCGAAAAGGCGTGGTTTTAATGAGCGAAGATGAAGAATACAAAAACGTTTTTTTTGATAAAATACCAACCCTAAAACCCGCTTTTTCAAAAGAAGGAACAGTAACGGCAGCCAATGCTTCTACGATAAATGACGGTGCTTCTGCCTTGGTTTTGGCAAGTGCTGAAGCGGTGAAAAGGCTCAATTTAACCCCCATTGCCCGCATCGTGAGCTTTGCGGACGGCGAACAAGAGCCACAATGGTTTACGACTGCACCCACTATTGCAGCACCCAAAGCCTTGAAATATGCGGGTCTAAAAATCAGTGATATGGATTATTTTGAGGTCAATGAAGCCTTCGCTGTGGTGCCAATGGCGTTTGCAAAAGTGATGGATTTTGATGCAGAAAAAATGAATATCATGGGTGGTGCGGTGTCGTTGGGTCATCCATTGGGCTGTTCAGGCGCACGTATTTTGACCACTTTAAATAATGTTTTGCATCAAAAACAAGGAAAATATGGCATGGCGGCTATTTGCAACGGTGGGGGAGGAGCTTCGGCTATGATTTTGGAACGATTGTAAGGGTTTTTTACACGGATTGAAGGATTTTAAGGATTATCGGATTTAATCCTTCAATCCTTAAAATCCGTTAATCCGTGTAAAAATAGCCAAAATACTGAGGGGTCTCTCTTTCTAATTTTTTAAACAAAAAAACCATGATTTTATTCTTCGATACCGAAACAACAGGACGACCACTAAACTATAAAGCACCCGTAACGGATTCCAAAAATTGGCCTCGCATGGTTCAATTGGCGTGGGTTCAGACGGATAAAGAAGGAAATATTCTTCAAGAAGGCAATCACATCATCAAGCCCGATGGTTTTACGATACCCAAAGATGTAGTAAAAATACACGGCATTTCGACGGAAATAGCACTCGAAAAAGGCGAAGATTTAAACACCATTTTGGCTCAATTTGAAACCCAATTACAAGCCAATAAGTTGGTTGTGGCGCACAATATTGAGTTTGACGACAGCATCATTAGAGCCGAATATCATAGATTTGCGATGCCCACAGTATTGCCGCAAAAGAAGCAATTTTGTACGATGAAATCAAAAAATATCATCAATTATTGCGCATTGACTGGCTCTTATGGCTTCAAATGGCCCGCTCTTTCTGAATTGCATAGAAAACTTTTTAAGGAAGATTTTGGCGATGCCCACAACGCTCTGAATGACGTTAAAGCCACAGCGAAATGCTATTGGAAATTGAAGGAATTGGGGGTTATTTAGGGAAAATATATAAGGCTACCATCTACTATCTGGGGCAAAAAGCACTAAGACACCCACCGCACGTTCTAAAGCAGTTGCATGAGGACTTAATATCACGTTAAAGGCATTATCCTTAGCACTACAAGGGAACATACTTTGGTATCGTGGTATTTCACGGTAAGAAACTTTAGGTAAATCTAAAGCATTTGGTTTTAGATTTAATACATGTTTTTTGGGTGCAATAACAACAGATTTCTTGATGTTATTGATGGTCAAACCAACCTGTGCGTTTGTTTTCACGGTTAAAAAACAAGCCAATAAGGCAATGGTAAAAGATGTTTTTAAGCAATTCATAGGTCAATAGTTTTAAATGATGATGCAAATATAGCTTATTAATGTTTGTTACGCTGTTATCAAAATTAGATATTTTTTTTATGAAAATAAGAAAGGGGTAGGCTTTCCTGCTTCGATTTAAAATACCCAGTAATTGTAAGGTTTTGTGCATTCGTTGTTTATGATGAACGTACTAAATTCTACTTTGGCACTCTACGACATGAGATATTTACTCACTGTTTTTACTGCGTAAAAATGCGTGCTTGATGGGAGTTTTTTTTCGGATTGATTGATTTTTTAAAAAGAAAAATTGAAAATTTTGGGAAGATTCATTTATCATTCCCACGAGTGAACATTTTTTCATGCCCAAAGGGCATAAAGAGTTGATGTCACTTAGGTGACGGACTATTATG
>JAYTMW010000242.1:0-2652 GCA_043728105.1 Saprospiraceae bacterium
ACTTTTACCCGCCTTAATCCTGAGAAAAAACCCAATAGTTTTGCCTGTTTTTCAGACCCAAGCGACGTGGCAAGGGTAGAAGATCGCACGTATATATGTAGCTATCGCAAGGAAGATGCGGGGCCTACCAACAATTGGGTGTCGCCAAAAGACATGAAAGCGACTTTAAAACCGCTTTTTGAAGGCTGCATGAAAGGTCGGACAATGTATGTTATTCCATTTAGCATGGGGCCGATTGGCTCACCTTTGGCGCAAATTGGTGTAGAAATCACCGATTCTGAATACGTGGTGGTCAACATGAAAATTATGACCCGCATGGGCAAAAAGGCATTGGATGTGTTGGGCAGCGAAGGTGATTTTGTAAAATGCTTACATTCTCTCGGCGCACCTTTGGAGAAAGGGCAAGAAGACACCAAATGGCCTTGCAACCCCGCCGTAAAATACATCGTCCATTACCCCGAAGAGCGTTTCATTGTGTCTTATGGTTCGGGTTATGGTGGCAATGCGCTTTTGGGTAAAAAATGTTTTGCGCTTAGGATTGCGTCAAGCATGGCAAACGAGGAGGGTTGGTTGGCAGAACACATGCTCATTTTGGGTGCAGAAAGCCCCGAAGGTGAAAAAACTTATGTAGCTGCCGCTTTTCCAAGTGCTTGTGGTAAGACAAATTTTGCGATGCTGATACCGCCTAAAGAGTTTGACGGTTGGAAAATAACGACCGTTGGTGATGACATTGCGTGGCTGAAACCCCGTGCCGATGGTCGCCTTTTTGCTATCAATCCAGAGGCGGGTTATTTTGGCGTAGCTCCTGGAACGAACGTTAAAACTAACCCTAATGCAATTGAAACGATTCGTAAAAATACGATTTTCACCAATGTTGCCATTACAACTGACGGCGATGTTTGGTGGGAAGGTTTGACGAAGGAAGTACCTGATGGTATGATTGATTGGCGGGGTCAACCTTACGATAAAACGAGTGGTAAACCCGCAGCGCATCCAAATTCTCGTTTCACAACTCCCGCTTCGCAAAATCCCGTGTTGGATGCACGGGCAGAAGACCCCGATGGTGTGCGCATCCGTGCGTTTATTTTTGGTGGCAGACGGAGTACGACAATTCCTTTGGTTTATCAAGCTTTTAATTGGAATTATGGGGTCTATTTGGCTTCCACAATGGGTTCTGAAACCACTGCTGCCGCTTTTGGCGAAGTTGGAAAAGTGCGCCGTGACCCTTTCGCCATGCTGCCTTTTTGCGGCTATCACATGGCCGATTATTTCAATCATTGGTTGGATTTTGGACGTACTTTACAAAGCCCCCCTCGCATTTTCGGAGTCAACTGGTTTCAGAAAGATGAAAAAGGTAATTTCCTTTGGCCAGGATTTGGTGACAACATGCGGGTATTAAAATGGGTTATCGAGCGTGTGCGTGGACGGGCTAATGCCGTTGAAAGCCCTATTGGTTGGATGCCTCGCTACGAAAATATGGATTGGGCGGGTTCCGATTTTAGCCAAGAAGATTTTGATAAAATTATGACCATAGACCGTGAAGAATGGAAAAAAGAATTGGTCGGACATCAAGAATTGTTTGAACGGATGTATGACAAATTGCCAAAGGAGTTTCTTTTCATGCGGCAATTGCTGTTGTCGGGTTTGTGGCGTTCCCCCGAACAGTGGAGTATGGAGGCGGATGAGGTTTGATGGGGCCCTCAGTATTTTTGGATAGGGTTTTCTTACAAAAAAAATTAGGGGTGCAGCGCACCGTAACCGATTTGGTATTACGGTGCGATGCACCTTTGAGAATAGCCTAAAATTCGAGGGCTACAAATATTGCGCAGCTCTGCCACTTTTTATAAGAAAACCCTATATTTTTGGATTAAATGTGAAATTTTATGACTTTTTCATTCTTAATTCTACTTTGGCACTTTAAAATAAAAATATTGCGCCACGCTGCGGCTGAATACTGAGGGGGTACATTTTGTTACCAATATTACGCCTCTTTGAGGCTTTTAAGACCCACATTTTCTAAAGTGCCAAAGTAGGATTAAATAGTTGAATAAAAATAAACGCTTGTTGGAAACTTCATAACTCATTGACCTACCTGCCGTCAGGCAGGTTCGATATTCACTTAATGTGTTGGCATTATGAGTGAATTTTAAGAAACTGAATACATAAATCAAAAAATGGGTAATGGCTTATTGCGCCACTACCCAAAGTACAAACATTAAAAAGTTGCTCCATATTGCTTAAAATACTGAGGGGTCTATTGTTTGTTTTCAATAACCCGACCTTCCGCCGACCCTTTTTTCACAATCCGCACTTCCGTTCTTCTGTTGAGTTGATGCCTCATTTCATCGCAAGGCACACCGTCGCCACAATCATTGGTAAGATCTTCTTCACCTTTGGATTTATGGACAATGCGACTTTTTAAGATGCCATTTTGAAGCAAATATTTTTCAGCATTGATGGCTCTGCGCTGTGACAAATTGTCATTGTAACGGCTCGTGCCACGACTATCTGTATGTGCAATCAGCTCTATTTCCATGTCGGAAAATTTATTTAAAATTAGGATTAACGAATCCAAAGTTTCGCTGGCATCAGAACGAATATTGGCTTTGTCAAAATCGTAATAAATATTTTTTAGTTGAAATAAATCATTAG
>JAYTMW010000243.1:0-3101 GCA_043728105.1 Saprospiraceae bacterium
CTTTTTTATAGTAGGCTTGCAAGATGCAAAAAATGCCCATCAAGGCAGGCAGTATCACAAAATGTTCAGCATTATTGGTAAAACCCAAAGCGTTTAGGCTCAACGAATAGAGCAAATAAACAGCCGCTGACAGCCAAGCTGTTTTTCTATCAAACATTTTTTGAGCTATCAAAAACACCATCAAAGTGCTTAACGCATTGAGAATGATTAGCCCTGTTTTGATGGTGATGACACTATCGCCGCCAATCCAAAACATGAGTGCATAACCGAAGTAAGTGCCGGGCAGTTTCATGTTATAGAAATGGAGGTACGGAATGTGACCCCTCAGTATTTCTTGTGCGGCGTAGGCATATTCGCCTTCGTCACGTTCGAGCGCAATGTCAATGTAGCGCAGTCGAACAAAAAGGACTAAGGCAGCCACTCCAAAAAAGAAAAATACCTCAGATGAAATTATTTTTTTGAGAAAATTCATAAGTGCGAATGTCGGAATAAGATTTTAATTTTAGTTAAAAAGAGGAAAAGGTATTGCAAATCTAAAAATAATTGTAACTTTGCGAAACAAAGTTCTTTGAATGAAAGAAAAACGCATTATAATGGTTATTTTTTCTTAGAATAATAATATTTGGCTCAATTTTTTTTATAAAAAAGAGATAGTTTTAAAATCAAAAGATGTTTTGCTTACATTAAGTCTTTATATTTGCGCCTTCAAAAAAAACGTTTTGAGCAACAGACTTACTGCGAGCAAATCTTAAAAGCTGTTTGAGTTATTATTTTTAGTATAAATCGTTTCTTTTCAATTGACTTAAATTTAAATTTTCTCAACGTATGTCTGTATATGTTTTAAAAATTAAAATCTAACTCAATTAAAAACAATTCAATTTCTATCAAAAAATAATAACTCAAACAGCTTCTCAAACAAAAAAACTAACTTTTTTATGAAAAGAGTTCTCATTACCGGTGCAGCCGGATTCTTAGGGTCCCATTTGTGTGACCGTTTCATTGCCGAAGGCTATCATGTTATCGGTATGGATAACCTTATCACGGGTGATTTAGCAAATATTGAGCATTTGATGCCACTCCAACGCTTCGAGTTTTATAATCACGATGTGTCGAAATTTGTTCACGTGCCAGGTAATTTAGATTACATCATGCACTTTGCATCGCCCGCAAGCCCCATTGATTATCTTCAAATGCCAATTCAGACATTGAAAGTAGGCTCTTTGGGTACGCATAATTTATTGGGTTTAGCAAAATCAAAAGGTTCACGTTTTATCATTGCTTCTACCTCAGAGGTGTATGGTGATCCTTTGGTGCATCCTCAGGTTGAAGAATATTGGGGCAACGTAAATCCGATTGGGCCACGTGGCGTTTATGACGAAGCCAAGCGTTTTCAAGAGGCAATCACGATGGCTTATCATCGTTATCACGGTCTTGAGACGCGTATGGTGCGCATTTTCAACACTTATGGCCCTCGTATGCGGGTGAATGATGGTCGTGTTTTGCCAGCATTTTTCTCTCAAGCGATTCGTGGTGAAGGTTTAACTGTTTTTGGAGATGGTTCTCAAACCCGTTCATTCTGTTACGTGGATGATTTGGTTGAAGGCATTTACAGACTTTTGTTAAGCGATTACGCCAACCCTGTAAACATCGGAAATCCAAGCGAAATCACGATGAATCAGTTTGCTTCTGAAATCATGGCTCTGGTGGGTAATCCGAAAGCATATATTGATTTCCGTCCATTGCCAGTTGATGATCCGAAACAACGCCAGCCCGATATTACTAAAGCCCGTGAAATATTGGGTTGGGAACCCAAATTTGATAGGGAGAAAGGTTTGGCCCTGACTTACGAATATTTCAAAAAAGCGGTTAAAGTAGATTAGTATTTAACTGATTAATTGATAAAAAATAAAAACGACTTCTAATAGGTTCTACCTTTTTAGAAGTCGTTTTACTTGACACCCCCTCAGTATTTTCGTCATTTTTTTGTAAATTCATTATAATTGATAAAAGATAAATAAAGACTAAAACTGAATTTATTCATTAAAAATCAATTAAAAAGCTAATTTTGCGCAGCTTTTTAATAAAAAATAATAACACATGGCTTTTGATAAAACAATTTTGATAACAGGTGGTGCAGGCTTTATAGGCTCGCATGTCGTTCGTTTGTTTGTAAATAAATATCCAAATTATCGCATCATCAATTTGGATGCCTTGACTTATGCGGGTAATTTGGAAAACCTGAAAGACATTGAAGATAAAGACAACTATTCATTCGTAAAAGGCGACATTACTGATGCTGATTTTATGACTGAAATATTTGATACTTATAAATTTCAAGGCGTTATTCACTTAGCAGCCGAGAGCCACGTTGACCGTTCTATAACAGACCCAATGTCTTTTATCAAAACGAATATTATTGGTACGGTCAATTTGCTGAACGCCGCTCGCATGGCTTGGAAAGATGTTGAAAATACTGTTGACGCAGGAAATCCCGAAAGTGGCGAGAAGGGGTATCGTTTTTATCACGTTTCTACGGATGAAGTGTATGGCAGCCTTGGTGATGAAGGTTTGTTCACAGAAGAAACCGCTTATGACCCACGCTCACCTTATTCTGCTTCAAAAGCGAGCAGCGACCATTTGGTTAGGGCTTATTTTCATACGTATCATTTGCCAGTAGTTTTGTCCAATTGCTCTAATAATTATGGGCCAAATCACTTCCCAGAGAAACTGATTCCTTTAATTATCAATAATATTTTGACTAAAAAACCGCTACCTATATATGGTGACGGCAAATATACCCGTGATTGGCTTTGGGTAAAAGACCATGCTACGGCTATTGATACCATTTTTCACAACGGCAAAGATGGTGAGACGTATAATATAGGTGGCAACAACGAGTGGAAAAACATTGATTTGGTTGAAAAACTATGTGATATCATGGATGAAAAACTCAATCGTCCGCAAGGCACAGCGCGTGAGTTAATCACATTCGTCAGAGATCGCCCCGGGCACGACCGTAGATATGCCATTGATGCATCTAAACTGACCAATGAATTGGATTGGTTGCCTTCCGTAAAGTTTGAAGAAGGCTTCCGTATGAC
>JAYTMW010000244.1:0-2061 GCA_043728105.1 Saprospiraceae bacterium
GATTTGATTGTCAATAATTTAGATAAAATTGAGAACAATCAATCAATACTTAAAAATCTTGAAATGACTGGGGGGTCTTATTTTTTTATGACCTGCCATCGGGCTTCAAACACCAATGATGTTGAAAATTTAAAACAAATTTTGAGCATTTTTGAAGACATAAATGAGCCTATCATTTTTCCAATACACCCCCGCACAAGGGCGACAATCGAGCAAAATGGTTTAGGTCATTTTTTAGAAAAAAAGAATGTGAAAGTCATCAACCCCATTGGTTTTTGGGATACTCAGACCCTCATTCGATATGCTAAAATGGTTTTGACAGATTCGGGCGGCGTTGTCAAAGAAGCCTATTTTCATCAAGTCCCTTGCTTGATTATGGATAAACAGATTGAGTGGATTGAGTCAGTCAATGAAGGCTGGAGCCATATTGTAGGGGCTAATAGGAGTCTAATTTTAGAAAAAATAGCCAACTTCGGTATCCCCTCAGTACAAAGCCATTTTTTAGGCAATGGAACAGCAGCCAAGAAAATTGTTGAACATATTTTTCAATTTTTAAACAAAAAATATGTATAATCTCTTGTTTTTCAAAGAGTTAAGAAGCATTTACAAAATTATTAGTCGGCATCCTTTGACAAGTGCAAAGAAAGGCAAAGCGTTTAGTCGTTTTCTGAAATGGCAAATCGTAAAGCGATTGATGCCATATCCGCTGGTTTATCCATTTGTAAACGATATAAAATTAATATTAAATAAAGGGCTGACAAGTGCTACCGCACAATACTACATGGGATTATCGGAGTTTGAAGAAATGAGTTTTGTCTTACATTTCCTACAAGACGACGATTTATTTGTAGATGTTGGGGCAAATGTGGGGTGCTTCACTTTATTGGCATCGGGTGTAAAAAGAGCCAAAACAATAGCGATTGAACCAATACCTCAAAACTTTAAAAATCTTCGTAACAATTTGATAATCAATAGTTTAGAGGATAAAGTTGAAGCCTTAAATATTGGCTTGGGCGATAAAAAAGGTTTTTTAAATTTCACACAAAATGTTTCACAAAATAACCATGTTGCCAATGAAAATGATTTCGATACAATAAGTGTTGAAGTCAATACATTGGATACTATATTGAAGGGTAAGCAACCTATTCTCTTAAAAATTGATGTGGAAGGCTTTGAAAAAGCCGTGATTGACGGTTCTATCCAGACTTTAAAACAAACAAGTTTAGAAGTGATTATCATTGAATTAGTTGGACTGGGTGAGCGTTATGGTTTTAATGAATTAGACATTCAAACCATTTTGAGCGAACATGGTTTTAGTAAATATGAATACAATCCATTTAAACGAGAGTTAATAGTGACTAAAAACTTAGGGCATCACAACACAATTTACATCAGAAATATTAGTTTTGTCAAAAAAAGGGTCTTAGAAGCCCCTACTTTCACTATTTTGCAGCAAAAAATTTGATGACTGTTTCCATTCACCAACCCAATTATTTACCTTGGCTGGGCTATTTCTACAAGATTTGGGCGAGTGACATATTCGTTTTGCATGACAATGTTGAGTTTACTAAGCAAAGTTTTACTAAGCGCGTTTTTATTCGAAAATCAGCCAATTCCACTGAAGCAACCTATTTGAGCGTGCCTTTAAAAAAACACAGTGATTTTATTTTTATAAAAAATTTAAAAATTTCTACTGATCAAAATTGGCAAAAAAGCCACTTGAATAAAATTTATAACACCTACCATCGCGCTCCATTTTTCAATAATTATTACCCCATTATTTCTAAGACTTTACTCGATTCTTATTTAACTGAAAGTTTAGCTGAATTGAATAAAAAACTAATTTTAAATATTTTAAATATCTTAAACATTGATAGTCAAATAGTTATGTCGTCTGATTTGCCTTTATCGGGCTACCGAGCGGATGAATTTAATGCAGCGATTGTAGCGCATTTAGGCGGTAGCGTTTATATCAGCGGCACAGGTGCTAAGAAATATCAATCTGAAAATACGTATTTGGAGCGCCATATTGCCTTGATGTACAATCAAATCGGTAAATAT
>JAYTMW010000245.1:0-3073 GCA_043728105.1 Saprospiraceae bacterium
ATGCGCTCTTGGATTGGTTTTGAGCAAATTGGCTTGCCTTATGAGCGGGCGGAAAGGGCTGCCGGGGAGAGTAAATACCCTTTTTCGGCGTTGTTAAAATTGGCTTATAATGGCATTTTTAATTTTAGTGAATTTCCGATTAAATTGATTAAAAAGATAGGATATGCCTCTGTAAGTATATCAATTTTGTACTTTTTTTATAGTCTTTATCGTCAATTGATGTTCGGTGACGTGCCTCGTGGCTTCATGGCGACCATTTTTATCATCATCTTTTTTAGCGGCATTCAGTTATTTTTCATGGGCATCATGGGTGAATATCTGTTGCGGATTTTCTTTCAGGTGAAAGGACGACCTTTGTTTATTGTGAAGGATGAAATTGTGGATGGGAACAAAATTTAAGGTTTTTTAAGCAGTGATAAATAATAAAAAGGTCATTTTTTTTCAAACACATAGGCACATAGAACACATAGTATTATATTTAAATCCCTGATAATCAATACTTTATATAACTTCTATGTGTTCTATGTGCCTATGTGTTTCAAAAAAAACCTATTTATTAATCGTTTTTAAACCGCACTCGTTCTTTTAATTTGTCTAAAAACGATAAGCGATATTTAACCCAACGAAACGGTTATAAACTGCCACATTACTACTTTGATAAATGTCTGTTAAACCAAAATCGTAACGTGCTTGCGTGGATAATCGCTTGCTAAAATTGTAATTCACGCCTATAAGCAAACCTAAATCCCATTTGTTCAGACCTAAATCACTGCTTGAGTATTTGCTTTCATTAATAACTCGGTTAACATCTAATGCAGCATATTGGGATGTTAAAAATATTGGTTGATCGTTACTATTTGTTCTTACATTTTGAGAAACTAAATAAGCGATTTTAGCCCCACTAAAAATGGATGCTTTCCTACTTAAATGATGGTTTATTTGTATAGGTATTTCTAAATAATGCAAGTTCTTTAAATAAGCTTTATTCACTTTTAACAGACTATTACCCGTTTGAATGGATGTAGTTAGTGATTTTTGAAATGAAGAATCAGCACTTTGGAGATACTCTACATTCATAACATCTTTTGCTAAAACACGATAATTTAAGCCTGCGTTTACAGACCATTTTGCACTTAATTCTCTTTGCAAAAATACACCACCAAAGGATGATAACATTTTTGGAAACCCCTCAGTATTTAACCCTAAAATAACACCATAAGACCATTTTTTTAGGTTTATTTTATTAATTGATTTCAATGATTTATAGTCTTTATTTATTTCATTTTTATTATCAAAATAAATAGATTTTGGTTGCAAAATGTCAATTAATTCTGTGCTTGAAATGGGTTTAATTGTTGTAATGTAAGGCTCTTCTTTTTCTACAATTTTAGGCTCAATTGCAATATAGTTTTCCTTAATTATTATTATACTTTTTTGAATGGGATTCACACCATTAATATCACTTTTTATGTTTGAATTAGTATCTTTTTCAACTACAATATCAGGTTTATTTAATTCAATAGCTGATTGATTTTGTGTATTATTTTTACTATTAAAACCAATGTTGTTTTCTAATGTAACTAATTGATTATCAATGATTTGTGAACTTTCATTTTCAGCTAAAATAGTATTGTTTTTTGGATTAACTAATTTATTATTATTCAAACTATTGACTGATTTATTCGATTGAATAGGTTTATTATTCTCAGAAGTTACCCCCTCAGTATTTTCTTCTTTTTTTGTTAAAATAATATCATTCAAACTATTATTTTTCTCTGTTTTATTAATGCTTAAAATATTGTTTTTTAAATCATTTTTAGTATTATTTAAACCATTATTTAAACCATTATTTTGAGCATAAATATAGTAACCCAATCCTGTGCCGATTAGACCCAAAACAAATAGATAAAAGAATAAAAAACGACGTTTCTTTTTCTCTTTTGAATCAATATCAGAAAGGGTAGGAGCGACTACTTCGGGCAACTCTTTATCGAGTAAAACCTTCATGGATGCCCATGCTTTATCTTCCAAATTGTTATTTATATTATTATCGAAATTTTCCATTTTATTTGATGACTATATTGTAATTTTAAATTCATTTTTTAAATTCTGTAGCGGCGGATTTATCCACCGAAGTAAATAAGTCGGCTGATAAATCCGCCGCTACAATGCCATTGTTTTTATCAACACTTTTAGCTTATCTCTTGCCGTGGAAAGATGCCATTTTGACGTACCTTCCGAGATACTTAATTTGTCCGCAATTTCTTTATGACTAAATCCTTCGATAGCATAAAACTGAAAAACGGCACGGGTGGCAGGCGGCAAAGTCTCAACCAATTTTAGCAAATCTTCGTAGTATAATTGATCAGAAACCTCTTCTGTAACCCGCATTAAAGGCATGTTATCGTCTTCAAAAACGGTGTTGTCTAAATAATTGCGATTGGTTCTGAAATAATCTGAAACGGCATGAAAAACAAGCCGTCGAATCCAACCTTCCAAAGAACCTTTAAACTCAAATGTCTCTATTTTCTTAAAAACCCTTAAAAAACCATCATTTAGCATCTCCATCGCCCGTTCTTCATCGCCGTTTGCGTGACGCATACACATCCGCATCATGGTCGGAAAATGACGACGATACAATATTTCTTGGAAGTTTCGCTCGTTGCGAACACATCCCTTGACTATTTCGGCTTCGGTAAATGCTTGGTTCAAAATATAGGATTTAGTCTAAAATTAGAGAAAATTTATCAAAACAATCCAAATAACTGATTGAAAATTAACAACTTATGTTTTTATTTCGCCTAATTTATTTCATTCAAATTATAAGACAGTAAGTTTCTGTAAAAAAGTTGGGTCATGTCTAAAAAAATATCTAATTTTGAAAAATGAGAAATTGCTAAATAATATTTTTAAATGAAAGAGAAAAAACGTTTTTTATTTGTCTGTATCGAAAACTCAAATCGTAGCCAAATGGCGCAGGCTTTTGCCAAAATTCATGGCGGCAGTGGGGTAGAGGCATATAGTGCAGGCTCTCGCCCAAGTGGAAAAATTAACCCAAAAGCGGTGGAAGCTA
>JAYTMW010000246.1:0-5576 GCA_043728105.1 Saprospiraceae bacterium
CAACATCGCCTCATTGAGTTTTTGTAAAAGCCCCTCGATCATCTCCTGTTGCTCAATTGGTGCATCTGCTCTTGCACTTTCCGTAACCTCTTGCAAACACTCCAAATCCCAACTATAAAACCCAACAGCTCTTTTGCCTATCAAGTTACTGATGCGCGTATCTAAGCCAAAAGATTCCGCCATCTGCCAAGTATTATCTTGCAAAAAATCCAATTCTTCGGGCGTGAATTGGAGATAAGCTTTTTTGTCATTTTTGCCTGCTTTCATTTTGATGTCTTTTAATTATCAATGTGCTAATCCAATATAAACAACCTCCTGTCTAAAATTAAAGACCAAGATTTCTCCTTGCCATTCAGCATTCAAAACAATAAACTGTGTTTCAGAGGGTTGAACAATCGTAATAGAGTCAATTATTAAAGCCAAAAGCATTTCTTCATGGTTCAACAATTGAAAATAGTTCCCTACGTTTTGAGGATTTAACAAAAGCTGTTGCACATTTTTCAAAATGCTGGAGCAGCCAATGCTCAAAAGCAATGCTGGAGAAAGCGATGTTCACTTTTTTTCTTTGCCCCTTGCCTTCTGCTAAAGCAAAAGCTTCCGCGTGTTTGGTATAACCGTTTTTATCAAACACAACCCATAGTTCGTCGAATTCATCACCTCTACTTTGCGCTTCTCGAATTAAGCCCAAAGCATCCGTCTTGGGATTGCTATTGCTGCGGTCTGGATAAATTGTAACCGCTAAATTGCCCTCATCTTCAATGTGTTCTGCAATACTCTCAAAATAAAGAGGTTCACTGTTGCGTCCTTCGCAAGCAATGAAAATAGAGGTTCGAGCGATGTGTTTTTTAGCCATGTTTTTCAGTTTCCAAAGATAAATGCGACTTCTTTAATGCGAGGTTCGCCACCAAATTTGCCACTCATATACCATTTATCAAATGCGGTATCCTCTCGAACACCTTCAATGTCTTTCGTACAGTATAATTCCGTAACGCCGTATTTATCTTTTTCAGTAAACCAAATTTGGTCGCGCCTGAAAACCTCTTTATCGAGTAAAGTGACTTCGTGGGAAGCAAAAATCAATTGAGCGTTGTTTTTATTGCTAACGGGATTATGAAAAAGGCGGATTAAAAACTTAGTCAATTTGGGATGCAAACTATTGTCTAATTCATCAAAGAAAATAATACCACCTGTTTCTAAATTGGATAAAATCAAACCGCCTAAAGCAAAAAGAACGTTTGTACCAACGGATTCTTCTTCCATCGGTAACTCTTTTTCGCCAATAACTTGACCATTTGGGTCATAAACAAGGTGGTTTGCGTAAGCATCAGGCGTAATTAATGGAAAGGCATAACGTTCCCCTAATTCTTTTCGTAGATACTCTTCCTTTTTAAAGAACTCTTTTTCTGCTTCACCTTCTGCTGAAATAGATTCAATTTTTGTATCCGCTATCTTTATTAGTTTTGCCAAACGGCTTTTAAAGGCTTTCTGTTCTGGTTGCCCTATTTTTTCAATTATCTCACTTTTTAAGGTGTCCCGATATAAATATGTTACGTTGTGAACCGCAATATCCAAGTTGAAATATCTATAAATCGTTGTTAATTGCTCGTGGGGTCTGCCGCCAAATAAGGATAAATAAAGTTGATTTTTTAAAACAGATTTCTCTACTGGTTTGTCCTGCAAATGTGTACCAAAAGCAATATCGTCTTTAATCGTTGATGTTGATTTTATGCGTTTAAACAGATTGGCAGGTTGCCCTTTGGGATAAAAATCAAGCCGTTCAGTATCGATTTCTTTACCATTGAAAGAAAATTCGTACCGATATTTTATTGTCTTTATAATAAAAGTCAATGCGAAACGGGTGGGTTGTTGCGCCGAAATTGTGTCAAATAAAAAAGGATTATAATCCTCAATCGGGTCGCCATCATTTAAGTGTCGAGAGCGCAAAACTATATTCCGCATGGTGGAAACCGCTTTTATGATATTGCTTTTTCCCGAAGCATTTGCGCCATAAATGATAGCAGAGCGCAGCAAACGCAAAGGTGTACCATTTGCCAAAGTCACTTCAAAAGTATTATCTTCTTTGTTTTTAGTGTTTTCGGCTATTAACGATAATACTTGTTCTGTTTTAATAGAGCGATAGTTTGAAACTAAAAATTCGATTATCATATCAAAATTGATTTAATTTTTGTAATTATATTACAAATTTAAGTACAATTTTTGAATAAATGTTGAAAATTAGAAAATACTTCTAAATATCATCACGATAACCTTCTTGTCAAAAACCTCTTTTAGACATTCCAACTGTAAAACTCAATGGCTCTTTTACCAGTCAAATTGCCGAAAGCTAAAAGTTTTTCCCATCTGCCAAGCACTGTCTTGCAAAAAAGCCAATGCTCCGAGCGTGTATGGGCGGTGCACTTTTTTAGCGGTGTTGCCTGTTTTAGAAGAAAAAATCATTTTTGATATTTGGTGGAAAAATAAAAAAAAGACACTAAACCTTGTTTTGTAATGTTTTTTAATTGTATCTTTGATAATAAAATCGAAGACGATATGAATTTATATATTGATAAATTAAAGCAAGAGTTTAAATCTCATACAAGCTTAACAAAACAAGATTTGTATGATTTTTATACAAAAAACAATGAAAAAGCACCTGAATCGGATTTCTTTTGGTATCTCTATGCCCTCAAACAAGAAAATTTTATTAAAGCCCTTTATAAAGATACCTACAAATTAATAGACAAAAACACCTTTGAATTTGAACCATTCTTGGATACTAAACTTTCAGATATTCATAATGTGTTGTCAAAATTTGATTTGACAGACTATTGCTTATGGTCAAGTGCTTGGCTCAATGAGTTTACAATCCATCAAGTACCCCGTTCTTTCATTATCCTTGAGGTAGAAAAAGAAGCTGTGGAATCCATTTTTTACCATTTACGGGATATGGGTTATAAAGAAGTTTTTCTATTGTTCGCTAAAATAGATGAAACCTTGCTTGACCGCTATATTTTTGAAGCCGAGAATCCTATAATTATTCGTAAAATTATCACTAAATCACCTACCAATAAAATACTTGACCCCCTCAGTAAAATCCCTATAAACATCCCAAGACTTGAAAAAATATTAGTGGATTTATATTGCGAAGACAATTTATTTCGCGCTTACAAAGGCTCAGAACAATATAATATTTTTGAAAATGCGCTTAAAAAATATACACTTAACTTTAAAACTCTTTTGGCTTATGCACAAAGGCGTAAAAAAGATGCGTCCCTAAAAAACTATTTATTTCAACATTTTCAAGAGGAACTTGAACAAACCTTAGTATGATTACCGATAAATCCTTTACAAAAGAGTGGATAAATAGCCTAAAAATGCAAAATACGAAGGCTTATATCAATCCGCCGCTTCTTGAAAAAATGACCTATGCCCTATCTTTGGCGGAATTGCTGCAACTGAATGGTTTGGATTTTATATTCAAAGGTGGTACTTGCCTCATTTTGCTTTTGGATACCCCACAACGGTTTTCCATTGATATTGATATTATTACACAAGCCAATAGAGTACAAATAGAAACCATTTTAACTAAAATCTGTTTAGAAACCCACTTTACAGCCTTTGAGTTAGATGACAAAAGAAGTTATCGAGAAGGGATTCCTAAAGCCCATTATAAACTTTATTTTGAACCACAATTGGCACACCCAAAAGATAATAAAATCCTATTGGATATCCTTTTTGCTGAAAATCCCTACCCTCAAATACAAGAAACACCTATTACCACAAATTGGCTTAATACGGTTGAACCATTGACTAAAGTACAATTACCGACCATTGAATCTATAACAGGCGATAAACTCACAGCATTTGCACCTCGCACTATTGGCATACGCTATGGACAAAATCCACCCAAAAGCACAGAAATTATCAAACAGATGTTTGATTTAGGTCAGTTATTTGATAAAATAACTGACTTTGAAATCGTGATAGAGGCTTTTCTGAAAAATGCAGAAAAAGAATTGTCCTATCGAACAGACTTAATAGGCAAAACATTTATAGATGCCCTTGACGATACTTTAGAAACCTGTTTTGATGTCGTTAAAGAAAATCACGCAGAATTACAAACAGGTATAAAAACCTTTGGAAGTTGGACTGTTTTCCCTTTTCGCAGAGAGCAAGCCCTTGAAACCGCAGGCAAAGTGGCTTATATGGTTGCCAAAATCAAAAAAAACGATACAACGCCTTTGTTGCATTTTAGCCCTCAAACAATGCTGCTTAAAGATTTTTTCATTCAAAACCCTGATTACAATTTTTTGAATAAAAAAGTAAAGTTCGCCAATCATGCTTTATTTTATTGGTTTCATGTCGTCAAAATATTAGAAACTTAACCCGACAAACTCAATTTGTCGCCAAAATTTGTAGGGAATATGGTGCAAATCATGAAACATCATGTCCTTTTTCCGCGCTGGAATATTCAGTACAGGTGTCAACAAACAACCGATATACACACGGACGCAGTGTGCTTTAAAATCGTCGGTGAGGTTCAGACGATTGAATTTGTAAAAGCCGATTAGGTATCAGGCGAAAAACGTTCAAGGAACTTTAAAAGTTCCCTGAACGTGGCACTCAAAACAACGTAAATATTTCACATTAGAAATTGCTGTTTCGGAACAATAGGCAAATATAAAACGTTTGTTTTTAACACTTTGTGCAATATTTTCACTTAGGTCAGAGACCTAGAAAATAGTATATGGCGGGTCTGGAGACCCTCACGAGCACAGCCTTGCTTTGGTTGAAGAAGCGAAGCTATCGGGTATTAGTATTACTCAAACGTTTTATGAATGAAATCTATTTGTTTTTTTCAGTATATGGGATGTACTTATAAATATCTGGTCTTGGTGTAATTACACTTCGATTTGAATTACTCATAACTTCCAATATCTTCCAAAATGTGCCATCATCTCCATATTGACCTCCTCCTCTTAGTGACCAAAATACACTTCCCCAAGTATCTCCGAATTGCTTTTTGAGCACTTCTTTTGACTTGAATTCCATATATTCATCGTAAGTAAGACTGTAAGGTTGTTCCTTGCCCTTAGCACTTATCTTGGGTATCTCTGGATGTTTACTTGCCCAATCTTTTTCATCTGCCATAGATTTTTGAGTTGCAGCAATATGCTTCTTTTGTTCAGGTGTCATAATTGGCATTGATTTAATCTCATCCTTGATAAATGTGGGTTTAATTTCAATTTTTGAAGGAGAGATTTGCAGTTCTTTTTTATCTGTGGGTAATTTTTTATCTTCATCTTTTTTAATTTGTTTTATAGTAGCATCACCATTATTTAAAGAGGGAATTTCTTTTTCAAGCCCATCTAAATCAATGGCTTGTATGGGTGTATTACTCGCAAACTGATAAGGCGTTAATTCAGGATAATCCCTCGTCAAAGGATCTATACTAAAAAACCTACCCAACCGCCCATCATAAGCCCGCATCCCATAATCTTGAAAATTCCCATCCCCCTTCACTTCATCATCTTCCTCCTTCCCATTAAACCCAAACCGATACCCCTCAGTATTCA
>JAYTMW010000247.1:0-4523 GCA_043728105.1 Saprospiraceae bacterium
GCAAACTCAACGCCATAGTGTGCGGTTGCAGTCGTATATTTTCCATTTTCTACATAGTAACTATGCACAAAATAAAACCATTCATCGTCTAATTGAGAAGAGAGCACCCCCTCAGTATTTTTACCTAACGCATTGATTTTCAACCTATTCCAACCCACTTGTGGCACTTTTTGCGTGGCACTTTCAAACTTCAAAACTTTTTGTGGAATCACCCCCAAGCAAGGCGTATCGTTTTCTTCAGAATGTTCGCAGAGCAATTGCATACCCACGCACACACCCAAAAAAGGTTGTTTCAGATTCGGAATTACGACATCCAACCCACGCTCACGGAGGCTACGCATGGCAGATGAAGCCTCACCCTGCCCGGGAAAAATAACTTTATCCGCATTGGAAATGGTTTCAATATCGGATGTCAAAATCGCATCCACACCCAAGCGTTCGAGGGCAAAAAGCACGGAGCGAATATTGCCCGCTTTATAATCTATGACGGCTACTTTCATGGGGTAAATTTCTAAATCGAAAAGCCAAATTCCAAAGAGTTAGGTTTTTTATTTAAATTAAAATCTAAAAAACAGTAAAATGCGTAAATTCCATAAATCAGTAAATTCGTGGTTTTGATTTGTACTAAAAAAAAATAGCGTCTCACCCAAAAAGGTAAGACGCTCGTGATTTTAAAATTGGGGGGAATCAACTCACTTTGAGTTATAGAACGGTTTTATTACTTATCATAACTTAGATATTTAAAACTTGATATTTAAACATCAAAAAACTATAAGTCCGAGCTTGATTTATTTAATATTTCTGTCATTTGTAAATCATTCACTGTCAAGTATTTATCATCATTTAGTAGTTCCATAACCGAGAAAACATTCTCTTCACGAACAGACATTTTCATTTTTTCTAACAAGTAAATAGAGCGACTCATTTGTTCAAAATGAACAAAAAGGCTTTCATTTTCTACTTTGTCAATCGTCAAATCTGACATCGAAGGCAGGTCTGAATTGTCATCTGAACGATGCGACGCTGTTGGCGTTTCAGTTGCTTTGTGTCTGAATTTATCCAATAATTTTCGTGTCTTCAACTCCATAAAATCAATTTTTGAATCAATGATTTCATAAACGTAATGGAGTACAGGTTTTCTCTCTTCAACGTAAGAACTAAACATGGCGTTTGTTATTAAACTGTTCATAATCATAATATGTAAGGTATTTTTAATTTAATTAGAATGTGAACGAATAAAACAGTTGTGTTTTTCAAATAAACGACTCAAAAGAATTATTTTTATTTGTTTCGTTTTTTATAATTTGAGCGATAGCCACAAAGTGACTGTAATGTGGTTACAGGTAAAAAAAGTTGATAAAACCAATTGATTACAGTGTTGCACAGATGTCTTACCTGTGAAATTAAATTATGATATGCTCGTGGGAAATGACAAAAAAAAGTAGAGATTATAGGATATAGGTTTGTTTTTTTATGCTGTTATTTAATACATTACATAGTTTCAATAATTATGCCAATTTATAATATTACAAAATTATTTTTCTGTAAAGTGTTGATTTGTAGCAATTAAAGTATAATTTTATTTAAGATGTTAATTATATTAATTTTTATTTTAAATTAATACGGTAGATTTAACTTGTGTCGTAGAAAAAAATATGGTTTTATGTTTGTCATAAACCCATTTTTTTTACCTTGTAAAGAGACGGTATTTTAGAGCATTTAAAACTTTTTAAATTTTTAATATATTGCAGCTTGAATTTTTCAATAATTTAAAAGTATTTTTGCCCTAAGTCGAAAGGGCAAAATCAAACGTATGAAGATACTCCAACTCTGTAAAAAATTTCCTTACCCACTAAAAGATGGGGAGGTTATAGCCGTTAATACTTTAGCCAAATCTCTCAAACAGTTGGGTGCGGAGGTAACGCTTTTGACGATGAACACGAGCAAGCACCGTGTCACTATCGCTGACCTACCTGAATCTTTTACTGAGATTTATAAATCGGTTCATTCGGTTGATGTTTACAATCACATTACTGTTTTTGGGGCGTTTAGAAATCTTTTTCAAAAAGAGTCTTACCACGTAACTCGCTTTATATCAGACGATTATAAATTAAAATTAATAGAAATACTGAGGGGGTCGTCGTTTGATGTCATTCAATTAGAAACGGTTTTTTTGACTCCTTATATTCCTATCATTAGAGAATTTGCACCCAATGCGGTCATTGCTTTACGGGCGCACAACGTGGAACATGAGATTTGGAAGCGGGTAGCGGAGGTGACAAATCTTGCGCCGAAGAAGTGGTATCTCAATTATTTGAATAAAAAACTACGTCGTTTTGAATTAGAAAATATCCAAAAATGCGACGTGCTTTTGCCAATAACGGAGCGTGATTTACGTATTTTCCGTTTGTTGGGTTATCGAGGTCAAGCGGTGGTTACGCCTGTAGGTTTGCAAAGTCGTGATTATCAACCCAATTGGAAAAGTTTTAATCGTCATCCGTCAATCGGTTTTATTGGGGCAATGGATTGGATGCCGAATCAAGAAGGGTTAAAATGGTTTTTAGAAAGCGTTTGGACTGAAAATACGCACTCCGATACTGAGGGGTGGTCGAAATTACAGCTTCATATTGCAGGCAGAAACGCACCAAATTGGATTAAAAATTTGAGAGTCAAAAACGTTCATTTTCATGGCGAAATACCTGACGCTCAACGTTTTATGAATCAACATTCTATCTCAATTGTTCCTTTATTCAGTGGCAGTGGCATCCGTATCAAGATTTTAGAAGCCATGATGCTGGGGCGTGTTGTTCTCACTACTTCAATGGGTTTGGAAGGCATCAGTGCCAAAGACGGCGAAGAAGTTTTGATAGCGAATACGGCGTATGAATTTGCAGAAAAGATTGATCATTGCCTCAAACATCCTGAAATACTGAGGGGTATCGGCAAACGGGCTCAAGCGTTTGCAGCACAGCATTTTGATCACTTCGAAATTGCGGCGAATGTTATGGGGGTTTATAAATCTTTCAAAGATGGGGAGCATATTCACTCGAAATAAAGCCATTCGATGAACCCCTCAGTATTCTGACCTAAAATTTCATTTTTCACATAAAAAAAGGTTTAAAAAAGCATCACTACTTTTTTAAACCTTTTTTTTAGAATGGAAACAATTATTTTCCGCCACTACTACTGCCCACTTTGCTTTGTGTAACAGTAAAGCTTTCGGCCTCCGTTCTTACCTCATTCAGATATTTGAAAAACTTATCTATTTCAAAATTTTGAGGATCATCGTGGGCGAATTTGATGCCGCTATCCACGCAAGCATGAAACGCAGGAATCAGCCACTCACCCTTACGCACGCTCGCAATGGTGTAAAGCAAAGCCAATCTTTTGTATTGCGCATCCGTGAAACCAGGGCTTGGCGCATCCACATCGTTGTGGCGACCAAAACCTTTGCGGGCCTTGCGGGGCTGAATCAACTCAACATGTAAGTACAAACCTTTCGTAGCACCGTCACCCAAAACATAACGCTCTAATTTTGTTGCTGTCATACCGTCGTGGAAAGGAGTCATTGTTTTTGAATCGCCGATGCGGTTCACATATATATGTGTCACACGAGCAACCCAACGACCTAAACGATTCCATTCCCAAGTGTCATCGTTGATGTCGCTTGGAAAATCTTCACCATAACGAGGGAAACTTGTGTCGTGAATGACCATATATTTGGCGAAAGTGACGTTGCCATTACCATCTTTCACAGAACTCAACGGCATGTCTAAAGTGCCACCCACTTCCCATTCATTGACGTGATTGGTGTTCAGATAAGCTCTAATTTGGTCACGAGAAATTTGACATGTTTGACCGACCCTTTCAGCAAAATTAGCATCTAAAATAGCTAATTCAGAGCTGCATTTTCCAGTTAAACCCACTTTGCGCAGCAACATTTTCGCTTGTTCGACAGCGGGTGCTGCAGGATTGAAAAGCATGCTTACAGATTTATGCTCACTATTGGTAGTATCGAGCGATGTTTTTGAAGCGGCTGTATCAGGTACATTTGTGTTTGAAACAGTGGAATTAAGGGCAATTGAGTTAGGATTTGGTAATTTTGTTTTAGGTACATAAAAAGCACCCGCTCCAACAAACAAACTCGCCACTGTAAATAAGGCTATCTTTATCATGGTTGACTTCAATATTTTTTTATTCTCTTTGTTCTTAAAAAATTGTTTATCCTTCATCTACTCTTTATCTGTCAAGTTTTATGCCCAAACCTTAAAAAAAAACATAAGGTGTTGTTTTATTTAGAAAACGGTTTAATTGAAATAGTTTTCGGTTTGGCTTGGACACCAAGGTTTTTTTTAGACGACTATTTATGTTTAAAAGTTCATTTTTTAAAAAAATAATCCTCGTTATAAACCCTTAGCTTTCTCTTAGGAATGAGGAAATAATAAAGTATTATTTTCGGCTTAATTGTTTTTCTGTCAGATTGGTTATCTTTTAAGGATAATATCGGGAATCTTTGACGCAAA
>JAYTMW010000248.1:0-1500 GCA_043728105.1 Saprospiraceae bacterium
AAATTTTATGAGAAATCCAACTTTATATATTGCCCAAAGCCCATTGGGTGGGCGAGGTGTTTTCACAGGTGCGCCGATTAAAAAAGGTGACATGATTGAGTTTTGCCCTGTCATTGTGATGAAGATTGGCGAGATGGAAGTTTTAGACAAAACAACGCTCTACGATTATTATTTTCTTTGGGGCGACGACCAAAAACAGTGCGTTATTGCCCTCGGTTTTGGCTCGCTTTACAATCATTTTTGCCCTTCAAATGCTGATTATCTGATGGATTTTGATGAATTGACCATTGAAATTCATGCGGTAAGAGACATCGAAGCAGGTGAAGAAATTACAATAAATTACCACGGTGAGCCTGATAACCCTGAACCTACTTGGTTTATGACGGATGGGCGGGTGAGAGAATGATAAATTGTTGTATTGTTTTGTGTTAAATTGTTACTTTGTTAACACCTAACTCTACTTTGGCACTCTACACTTTGCGATATTTACTCACTGTTTTTGCTTCGCAAAAAGGCGTGTTTGAGGGAAGTTTTTTCGGATGGATTGATTATTTTCAGAGAAAAATTTTCAATTTTTCTCTGAAAATAATCAATCCATCCATTTAGTCCTTTTCTGTTCGTAGAGTGCCAAAGTAGAACTAAATAATACAAACATTTAATACAAAAAAATGCAACATTACAGCAGCTAACAATACAACAATTTAATCAAAAATGGCATTCACAGAATCAACAATGTTACCACTTGGCACTAAAGCACCTTACTTTGAGTTGCCAGACACTATCAGTGGTAAAACATTGACAATCAATGCGTTACAATCTGAAAAAGCTACCGTTATTGTTTTTTCCTGTAACCATTGCCCCTACGTCTTGCATCTCAACAAAGGCATTGTTGCTTTGGCAAAAGACTATCAACCACAAGGTGTAAGTTTCATTGTTATCAGCAGCAATGATGCTGATAAATATCCTGAGGATGCGCCTCATTTGATGACCATTTTGGCAAAAAAAGAGGGTTATACTTTCCCGTATCTTTATGACGAAACCCAAGAAGTAGCCCGTGCTTATGACGCAGCTTGTACGCCCGATTTTTATGTTTTTGATGGAGAGATGCGTTTAGCCTATCGAGGGCGTTTTGATGGAGCAAGACCTAAAAATGATTTACCTGTCACGGGAGCCGATCTTCGTGCTGCCTTGGATGCGGTAATGGCGAATGAGCCTGTTGCAGAAAAGCAATATCCGAGCGGAGGCTGCAATATAAAATGGAAGGTAACTGTATAGCTTATACACGGATTAAAGGATTTTTTAAATCAAAAAAATCCTTTAATCCGTGTATAATATTGCTTACTTTTTTGCTTTGTTTAAATCTACCTGAGCCTCAGCCGTTTTATTCAATTTTGTTAAAACCTCCGCCCGAAATTGATATGCCAATTTATCATCTTCGTTAATGTCAAGTGCTTTAGTAATATCTCTAACCGCCGACTCTAAGTCATTGATTTTCAACTT
>JAYTMW010000249.1:0-21232 GCA_043728105.1 Saprospiraceae bacterium
CGCAAACCTACCTTTTATGAAAAATTTCCTAAATGATTACGCCGCCTTTTCGGATGCGGACACCTATACAAGCCTATACGACCCACAAAGTAATGACGCAGCCAAAAGTAATTTTGCGCCGTGGCTCAATGAATTCGCTAAAATAATTGGTGTTTTAAAATAACTTAATAACTTCACTACTTCGTTACGTAATAAATAAACCGTTCATTTTCAATAAGTTATAACAGAAATGAGTAAAAAACAAAGAGTTTCGCCTGTTGCTGATTTTCAAATCAACACCGACATTATCACAGGAGATTTACCTGCGCTCGATACTGTAAATAGTACTGTGGCAGAGTTGACAGGTAAAAAAACGCTTGTTAATCCTACCCCACAAGCAAAGACAACTACGGTAAAACAGCCGAAGCCACCCAAAGCAAAGGCGGTCGCAGAGAAAAAACAAGAACCCAAAACGGTGAAACCAATGCCGCCCAAAGCGAAACAAGAAGTAATAGCCGAAATAAGGATGCAATTGAAATATGGCAGACCACAAAAAGAAATTGCAGCTGGTCGTACAAAATTCACCACCATGCTCCAACCCGAAATGGTCAAGCAACTCAAACGCCAAGCCATTGATGACGGTATCACGGTCGCAGATTTGTTAGAAACGCTGTTAGTAGATTATTTTTCAAAGAAAAGTTAAGTTTTAGTCATACTTCGTGATTTTATTATTTCATTACGTAGTTATTTCTTAAAGTAGTTTTTGTTTAAAATAAAAAAAATTACTTTATATACTCGTTTGAAATTGGATTTTGGGACTTTTGCGGCGGATTTATCCAACCTGTGCGATTAAAACCATCTATCATCTTGAAATCCTCGATTTCAATCGGGGGGTAACAAATTACCGCTACCCACATCTATCTTCTATTCAAAAACATCACATCGTATGCCTATTGATGTGATGTTTTTTAAAAGAAGATAGATGTGTTTCGTGGGTTTGCATGACCCCCGATTGAAATCGGAGGTTACAAGATAATAGATGTTTTCAATCATACAAGTCGAATTTATTCGCTGAAATATCAGATTTCATTTAAAAGTTTATTCGGCGGATAAATCCGCCGCTACGGAAATGAAAGAAAAACGCATCCTCATCACAGGCGCAACGGGTTTCGTCGGTTCTTATTTAACCCGCTATTTGGTGCATCAAGGTTATACCAATATCGTTGCCATGAAGCGACCGACAAGCCGTATGGATTTGGTTTCAGAAGTGGTGGATAAAGTGACATGGGTGGAAGGCGATGTTTTAGATGTCCCTTTTTTGGATGACATACTGAGGGGTACGGATTACGTCTATCACTGCGCCGCCGTGGTGAGTTATGACCCTCGTGACCGTGAAGAAATGTACCAAATCAACACCGAAGGCACTGCCAATGTGGTGAATATGTCTTTGGATAATGGTGTTGAAAAACTCCTACATATAAGTAGCATAGCCGCCATCGGGCGTGACGAGCGTGAGCCAAATATCTCGGAAAGCTCAAAATGGGTGCGTACTGACTTGAATACACATTACGCTATTTCCAAATATCAAGCCGAGCAAGAAGTGTGGCGAGGGGCTGCCGAGGGGCTGAATGTCGCTATTGTAAACCCTTCGGTCATCATCGGTTCGCAGTTTTGGGAGCAAGGCACGGGCAAACTTTTTACCCAAGTAAACGATGGTTTGCGCTTCTATACTGAGGGGGCCACGGGCTACGTGGATGTGCGAGATGTGGTCCGGTTTATGGTGCTTTTAATGGAATCACCCATTGAAAATCAACGTTTTATACTCAACGGAGAAAATTGGACGTATAAAAAACTCTTTGAACACATTGCTGAAACGCTCGAAAAAAAGCCCGCTTCCATTCCCATAAATGCTTTTTTGAGGCAAGTGGCTTGGCGGGTGGAATGGCTGAAAAGTAAATTTACGGGCAAGCGTCCTTTGATAACAAAAGAGACGGCCCGCACTTCGGCTACTACTTTTTATTTTAGCAATGAAAAATCGTTAAAAGCATTTCCAAATTTCACTTATTCGTCGGTCGCTGATTCGATTAAAGAGACGGGTGGGCAATTTTTATTGAGTCAAAAAGAGGGTAGGGATTTTGGGGTTTTGAGGGTGTAGTAAAATGGCATTATCCCATTTAAACTTTGCCCAACCTTTATGTTGATGGATATATTGATTCATTTTTTTTAGCAAAAAAACCTATCTCTAATCACCGCATATTTTCCGGTTATTAAGGCATTTATTCACCGCAATACTGAATAGTTATAGCAAAATTGAATGAGCAAAGTTGCTATAACTCTATTTTTAAAGCACTTATAGCAACTTTGCTCTGAAATACTGAGGGGGTCATTTTTGTCTCAAAAAAGATGGCATATCTTCTATTGCCTTTTGATATATTTTTTCCGCTTTTGCTTTTCTATCTTTATCCTCTAAATGCTTTATGCAACTCTCAAAAAGGAAACAAATACGCAGCCGATTGTAATTATCCAATTCTTTATCACTTATCATTTTTGATAAATTTTGCTCAATCACTTTTGTATTATCAATATTAGCAAAGCCCTTTCCTATACTATATGGCGTATTTTCACGATGAAACTTGTGTCTGTTTTCAATGGCAAGACACGTACTGATATACAGATTGAAAATATTGATACCTACACTTTCTAACTCTTTTATGGGTATTTTTTTTCCGAAATTATCATCTTCATTGTCGTCATAAAGATTTAACATATCCATATAAGCCCTTATAAAAACCACCCAATCATTCAACTCAATAGCCGTTTTTGATATTTGATAATGTCTTTTTAAATCCGTGTAATCACTAAAATTTACGTTTGCGTGGCTTCTCAAAATGGTTAAATATTTATCTTTGGGAAGCCATTTTGAAGCATATTTTTCAAGTATATCCGTAGAACCTCCATGTTCTGCCACTTCTACAACGGCTTCTTCTAATGATTTTATAACATCTTTTTTATTGGATAAATTAAGAATAGCCTGTCTTTCGTTATCATCGGATTCCTTTAAATTGTAGCGTAGAATGTCTTGTTTTTCTACACTATCCATTTTATTCCATTCTTCTGTTGTTGGAAATCGGTAGCTGTTGTAAATAAATTCGTTATAGCGTTGCATAAACTTGAAAACAGCTCCACTATCCAAACCTTCTGCACCACAACAATAAAACTCTTCTCTTGGATAAGTCAAAGTTGTGGTATCAATCAAGCATAAATTGCGTTGCACTATTTCATTGTATTTTTTAGAAAGCGGTTTTGTTTCAAAATTTTCTAAATAATAAAATGCCTGTATTTCCTTGGGTTCTTGACCGCTTGAATAAGCATAGTGATACCATTGATTTTTACAATTATGTATATCAAAACTATCCTCTAATTCTCTACTTAAATCAATCCTGCTGGATAGTCCATAATAATTATGTCTATCAACACCCACAACTACATCATATCCGCCATCTTCTTGAACGGCAATTGCACCAGTCGAAACCTCTAAATCTTTATATTTATTCAAAAAATCATTTAGTGTTATCTTGTTTTCAATATCTTTCAATGCTTGAATAGCATTTTTTTCAATTTTTATATAATGTCCTCTCGCTTGCAGAGGTGCATAAAAAACAGTTTTTGAATAACAGGTTTTATCCTTAATCCCTTGATTTTTGACCATGTTATTCAATTGTAGCATAGTCAAACTATCATAAATATATCCATTTGGGTAAATGCGTAAGGTTGGGTTTTGCGCTTGTGGCACATTAATCCAAACAAAAAAGCCTATGAAAAGTAGTAAATATTTCATCTTTCAATTATTTTCTCAAAAATACTGAGGGGGTATCAACAACCCCAAAAAATACTGTAATTTTGTAAAAATATTTTTAAAATTAAAAGATAATGGCAAAAGCGGATAGACTCTTGAAAAATCGCACACCTAACTTTCTCAACTAAATATCCCAAATATGCCCAGAATACTAAGCATAGATTACGGTGGAAAACGAACAGGCATAGCCGTCACCGACCCACTTCAAATCATCGCTTCACCCTTAGAAACTGTTGAAACGGCAAAGATTTTCGACTTTTTAAGCGACTATTTTTTCACCGAAGAAGTAGAACGCATCATCGTGGGCGAGCCTACCAAATTGGATGGTTCGGATGGTGATATGATGCCACGGATTCGTCAATTTATTGAAAAAATAAATAAACTGTATCCCGATATTCCCGTTGATTTGCAAGACGAAAGATACACGTCGCAAGATGCTAAAAAAATAATTTTGGCCAGCGGCATAAAAAAAATGAAGCGGCGGGATAAATCACTGGTAGATAAAATCAGTGCCTCCATTATTTTGACCGAATGGATGGAAGCTAATGGAAAATGGCAACGATAAAACGTGTGTTAACGCTCCAAGAGTTTAAAACTCTTGGAGCGTTTTTTACAGTTATTTAAAACTCTTATTAAATTTTAGACTTTTATTTTAAACACAATACCTATCTTTGCGACGTTCTACACCAATTAATGACCAAACAATATCTCGCTTTAATTTAACAGCATGAAATCAGGCGTAAATGTGTTTTATAAGTGTCGTAAGTAATTGATTTTCAATCACTTAGATGCCCGTAAACCTGTGTTCGTAATTCTGATTTCATACAATAATTTTTTATACTATGAAGATTGATGTAATTCTCGGTTTGCAATGGGGCGACGAAGGCAAAGGCAAAATCGTTGATTTTTTGGCTGAAAAATATGATATAGTTGCCCGTTTTCAAGGCGGGCCCAACGCAGGTCATACGCTTAAATTTGGCGGCAAAAAATTCGTTCTCCACACAATCCCTTCGGGTATTTTTCGTGAAAATTTGATAAATGTCATCGGCAATGGTGTCGTCATTGACCCGATTACTTTCGAGCGTGAGATTCATAATTTACAAGCCGCAGACGTGAGTTATCAAGCAAGATTGTTGGTAGCCAAAAAAGCACACCTTATTATACCGACTCACCGTTTGCTCGATGCAGCAAGTGAGGCGGCAAAAGGGGCGGCTAAAATTGGCTCTACATTAAAAGGTATTGGCCCAACGTACATGGATAAAACGGGTCGTAACGGTTTGCGAGTGGGCGATATTTTATTGCCAAATTTCATAAAACGCTACACGGCGTTGAAGGAAAAACACCTTGAAATGGTGAAGATATACCCCTCAGTATCTTTCGATTTAGAAGCCGAAGAAAAGCGTTTTTTCAGCAGTTTAGAAACCTTAAAATCGTTACAACTCATTGATTCTGAATACTTTATAAACAAAGCACTCAACGATGGAAAACGCATTTTGGCGGAAGGCGCACAAGGCTCTATGTTGGATATTGACTTTGGAACGTATCCGTATGTTACTTCTTCAAATACCGTTACGGCGGGTGTATGTGTCGGCTTAGGTGTGTCTCCACATCGGGTAGGTGAGGTCATAGGTGTAACAAAAGCGTACTGCACACGAGTAGGTGGTGGGCCTTTCCCAACCGAATTACACGATTCAGTTGGCGACCGTTTGCGGATTGAAGGGGCTGAATTTGGCTCAACCACGGGTCGTCCACGCCGCTGTGGTTGGATAGATTTGCCGCAATTGCTCTACACAATCATGCTCAACGGCGTGACGCAATTGTGCATCACAAAAATAGATGTGTTGAACCATTTTGACGAACTCAAAGCGGCAACGCATTATAAATACGAAGGTGCAAATCACACAGAATTGCCTTTTGACATCAACGAAGTGAAGGTTGAACCTGTCTATAAATCGTTCAAAGGGTGGAATCAAGATTTGATGGAGACCCCTCAGTATGAAGAACTTCCAGAGGCTTTGAGACATTTTACAGCGTTCCTTGAACAACAATTGGACGTGCCAATTACCATGATTTCGACGGGGCCAGAGCGTGAGAAATTGGTTTTGAGAGAAGAAGCGGTTGGGTTAGTTTGACCATCAATAGCGGGCGACATTTATTCGCCCGAAACAATGGTTTAGGCATAAAAAAAAGCGTCAAGTTCAAACCTTGACGCTTTTTTTATACCCCTTTTTTTATTGTTTCACAACCCTAATAGTACGACTTGCTTTGCCTTGCGCTTCAATACGGAGCAAATAAATACCCGCTTGAAGTGGCTCATTTATGGAAATAGACCCCTCAGTACCTGCCTGTCCGAAAGGTAGGTTTTCAAGTTTTTTGACCGCTAAAACTTGCCCCATGATATTATAAATTTTCAATTGAGCATTTTTATTATCTTTATCTAATTGAAAATCAACGTTTAATGTAGAGTTAAACGGATTTGGATATGCTTTAATTGACCAATTTTCTTGAATCTCCGTAGTCGAAACGGCATCATCAATTCGGAAAGCATCAATACCGCCCTCCACAATATGACCTGGCGCACTATCTGCAATCCAAATTTTTATTTGCATACTATCAGTCAACGGTAATACGGATTTTAGATTTTTTACCAAAGACAACCAATTACTATTCGATTGTGTAATAGTCGTCAAAACGGTGTCTTTTAAACCATTCGATAAAATGATTTTCATCGTATCATTCGCCACCGTGCTGCCTCCAATATTGACAAACCAATAGCTTAAAAACAATTTCGGATTTTGATAACTCTTTAGTCTCATGACGGGTGACGTGAGCAAAGTGAAGCCGTCATCTACGTCATCTACCCCTATTTCGGGGCTACTATTTCCCGTCACATAACAGGCATCGCCAAAGTCGTTGGGCATCTCTGAACTGGGGCTTGCGATGATGCCGTTTAAATTGGTTTCAATAGGCACACCCCATTTCCAAACCCCTTTTGTTTTTGATGTGTCGCCAAAAGTGCCACTCACTTTCCAACCCAAATCACCGACAAAATCATCTTGATACCCTTTGTCTAACCTTATCGCAACATTGGTATTGTTTGGATTCACGGTGAAGTTTACTTTTTTATGCAGATACCCCCAAGCTGCGCCAATGACCTCATAAGTATCGTCATAAATTTCATTAACAATAAAATTGCCTTGTGCGTCGGTTTTCACTAAATAAGTCGTATCGCCACCTTGAAAAGAAGCAACAGCGTTTGGAATTTTTGCACCTCCAACATTAGCAATGACATTGCCCGTTACACTAAATTTCACTTTCGGACGCAATTGAATAGTTTGCTTAAAAAGCTCGCCCGCTACTAATATTGCATTTATTGTTTTTGAATAATAGCCTGATTTTGAATAAGTTACAGTAAAATTCCCAGATGTAGCTTGTCCTGTATAATAGTTGCCACTGATGTTCGATTCAGCCATTTTATCTGGGTCGGTCGAGTTGATTTTCACCCGTACACCACTCAAAGGTTGACGTGTCGCAGAATCAATGACGTTGCCTTCGAGGTAGCACGCCCGTACATATTTAGGTGTAAGGGTGCGCAACCCGTCATTGATATTGTTCACGAGTAGTGTACCCGACGGCAAAAAAGGATAGACCCCCCAAGCTCCCGTGAAGATTGCACCTGAGCCATAGTAAGTATCATTTTGTCCGACTTGAATCAAATTTTGTGGGCGATGCGCATCCACAATCGTTACCCCCTCAGTGTACCATGAAGTTATGGCATAATTGTTTAATATGTAGGTGTTATGAACAATCGCATTGGAGCCAGCCACTGAACGGAGGCGATCAAGCGGTTTAATATTGCTTAAATCAGTAATATCGTAGGCTGCCAAATAAGAACCAGCATTTTCATCGGTTGTAAAAACTGTTTTATGACTATCAGAAAGCCACGTATTATGTGTGAAAGCGGTAGGCGTTTTTTGTGTACCTAAAACTTTATAATTTTTTTTATCTCTAAAATCTATGACTGAAAAATAGCCATCATAAACATGCCCACCATAAAGCGTATCATTGCACACAATGCCATCATGGATGTATCCTTTTTCATAAACGCCAACAAATTTTGGATTCCACGGGTCTGTTTTTATATCCAAAACAACCGCACCGCTAACAGCCGTGCTGACTCCATTAATCGTTACAAAACTTCTTCCACCATAAAGATATAGAAAACCTTTTGCTGTATCAACGTGTAGAGAATGAATCCGTTCGATAGAAGTGAGCGTCGAATCGCCACCTTTATAATTTTTAATCGCCACATTTGAGTCAGGAAGGCTCGCTAAATTCACAATTTGAAGCCCTTGACCACTGCCTTCGGTGGTGATATAAGCAAAATTTTTGTAGGTTTTAATTTCTCTCCACGCACTCTGGACTGCCACAACGTTTTTAATTAATTTCATGGCATCAGGGTTGGTTACGTCCACGATAGCCATGCCATTGAACGTACCCGCCAAAGCATATTCACGCCCGTTGGCAGCATAGCCCCAAACGTTAGCGCAGTTATTTCCGAGATTTAGGTGTGAACGAAATTGGATGTTTTGAGTAGGTGAAATTTGCGCATTAATCAAAATGCAATAAATGAGCATGATGCCCACGAGTAGCAAATTTTTCATGAATAATTGTTGAATGTGTTTATGATAAAATTTAAACAATGGTCTTTTGTATTCGTTGCGTTGTTGACATTTATTAGAGGTCAAAACTGTGCCAAATGCTGCATATCAGTGCTGGTTTTTTGATAAATATTTAAAAAAGTTGAACAAACTTAAAAATACTGAGGAGTCTCTTCAAAGTTAATTTATTTAATCATAAAAACAGAATAACAGGTAACTAATTGATAATCAATTATTTATAAACAAAAAAAAGGCTAATTAATAACCTATATTTACCTTTCAACGATAGCCATAGTCAAGCGACTTGTGCAAATGCGTTTCCCATTAGCGTCAGTGATATCTATTTGCCAAACGTGAATGGTTTTGCCAATCCGAATCGGTGAAACCCGCCCAAAAACGAATGAGCCTTCACGAGCCGAACTCAAATGGTTGGCATTGATTTCCAGCCCAACGGCTTGTTGTTTCGACAAATCAATGCAACAAATGGAGGCGACACTGCCAACGGACTCCGCTAATGAAACGGAAGCACCGCCATGAAGGATGCGAAAAGGTTGCACTGTTCGACCATCAACGGGCATCTTCGCTATTATATAATCATCGCCGACTTCTATGTATTCAATACCCAAATTTTCCATCATGGTATTGGCATTTGACGCATTGAGGGCTTCGAGGGTAGGAAGCGTTTTCCAGATCATTTTGTTTGTTTTAGAAAAATAAAAAAGGGCAACTACGATAGCAGTCACCCCTCACACTATGAAACACTATAATTTATCTTTATTCAAAAATGAATTTTCTTACTTAATAGAACCACAAATTTAGTCTATGGTTGCCATATTGAAAACAAATTTGCGTTTTTTTTCCTTTAAATTTTTAAAACTTTATCAAAGATAATATTTTAATTTGATATTAACAAATTTTTAAATCTAAATATTACGTAATAGTTTCAAACCAAGCTATAAAATTAATATGTCCAAACAGTTGATTCTCAAATAGTTACGATATTTATAACGTCTTAGTTTTCAAACACATTTTTTTATTTTACTTAGATATTATCAATGAGGAAAATTTTACCATTGTACCAATCATCTTCAATGACAGCATTATTTTTTTTATAAAACTTAATAGCGGGTTCGTTCCAATCCAAAACTTGCCATTTTACCAAACGACATTTTTTCTCACGAGCTACTTCAAGATACGTGTCAAAAAGCATTTGTCCGACGCCAAATTGACGATAAGATTCTGTCACCACAAAGTCTTCTAAATAAAGCATTCGACCTTTCCAAGTTGAGTACGCCATATAGTAGAGTATCATTCCAACCACTTGTCCGCTTTCTGTATCTACCGCAACATGAGATTCAAAGATGCTACTTTTAAAGTCATTTAGATAATCCTCGATGGTGGCGGTGTGTGCCTCAGGTGCTTTTTCATAAACTGCCAATTCATACACGAGGGCATGAACTGCCTTAATGTCTTCGATTGTCGCTTTTCGTACGATGATTTTTTTCTTCATAAAAATATTTTACCCCCTCAGTATTGAGCGTGTAAAAGTACAATTTTAGAAACTATTTACCTATTCGGAGGGCTACAAAGTGATAGGTTTTACGAAATGTCTTAAAAATTTACAACAGCGATTATTGAGGTTCACTTCTGCTGCTTTTCAAAATTAGATATTTTTTTTAAAAGGTTTTAAGAAAAACGAAGAGGTAATTTGGTCCGTGCATCTACTAACTTATCTTTTAAAATTGGGCAAAGGGGCCCCTCAGTATTTTTTAGTTTTTTTACAAAAAAAACGTTTTTTTCAAGAGAAATAAAGCCAATTTTAATAGCAACGCACGGAATTGTGTTGTCAAAAAGTTAATAGAGATTAGAATATTCTTTAATTGGTTATTTTTGCGCCCTATCCATTTACAAGCATTTTAAACAAAATCAAAAAATGAACTACACCATATCTAACTTAAAAACGATGAAGCATTTTTTTACGATTCTCCTTTTGAGTATAGCATTCCCTATTTTTTTACAAGGTCAAAACATCAGTGGCATCATCAATAAATATGCTGCAATCACGGCTGTTGACACTTGTGCGGGACAAATTAATGTCAATAGCACCACAGGATTTGCTGTTGGTGATAAGGTTATCTTGATTCAAATGTCGGGTGCTACTATTAAGCAAACCAACGGCAGCGAGTTTGGCGACATCACAAATTTGCGTTCCGTAGGTAAACACGAAATCAATCAAATTGATAGTATCTCTGGCAATATCGTCTTTTTGCGTTTCAAATTGCTCAATGATTACTTCACTACTGAGGGGGTCTGTCAAATGGTGTCTTTTCCTCAATTTCAAACGGCAACCGTCACCGATACCATCAAAGCCAAGCCGTGGGACGGAGCTTCGGGTGGTATTATTGCTTTTGAAGCGACTAATTTGACATTGAATGCGCCAATTTATGCTTCGGAAGTGGGTTTTAGAGGTGGTGCGACTAAAAGTTATAATCAATGTGAGGCTCTTGACTCTTACAATAATTATTTCTACGCATTAAATTCTGCAAATAGAGATAATGGTGGACTCAAAGGAGAAGGTGTTGCTTTGCCTATTTTAAATAAAGAGTGTGGTCGTGGAGCGCAAGCTAATGGTGGTGGTGGTGGTAACAATCATAAATCAGGTGGAGGAGGTGGTGCAAATATCACGGGTGGTGGAAATGGTGGTGACAATGATAGAGGCATTACAGGTTTCTTTTCTCGTTGCCCTGGTTTTAATCCTGGCAAGGCAGGAAAAGGCATTTCTAATGTTACTAATGACCAAATTTTCTTTGGCGGCGGCGGTGGCGCAGGTCAAAATAAAGAAGGCTCGGATAGCAAAGGTGGCAATGGCGGGGGCATTATTTTGATAAAAGCGACTTCTATTACTGCAAATAATAAAAAATTTATTGCCAAAGGAGGTAGTTCCAAATTGAGTGGCGGTGACGGTGCAGGTGGCGGTGGTGCAGGTGGCACTATTTTAATTGAATCAAAACAAATTACGGGCTCTTTGACCTTGGAAACAAATGGTGGCGCAGGTGGCAATGCTGTCACTGGCTCGGGTTATGATTTTGGCCCAGGCGGTGGTGGTGCAGGTGGTCGTGTTACGATTGATGCATCAGTTTCACCCGCAACCGTATTGACTGGCGGCAATGCTGGGATTGGTACGACGACAAACTCTTCTCAAAATGGAGCAAAAGGTGGCGATGGAAGCGTTCAAAAGACTATAAACCTAAAAATTGCAACTGCGAAAGATACCATCAATCGCTATTTTGCCATCATGACTCAACCTAAATCTATCTTAACTTGCGAAGGTGATACAGCTCGGTTGAGTATAAAAACGGTGGGTTTAAATTTGAAATATCAATGGCAAGTGAATACAGGGAGCGGTTTTGTACCCTTGACGGAAGGTAGTACATATAAAGGTGTCATAACTCAGAATTTATCGGTCATTAAGGTTACTTCCGACCTTAATCCTTATATTTATCGGTGTGTTGTGTCAAGCGGTTGCGGTGTGGTGAAAAATGTTAATTCTAACGATATTACATTGATTGTCAAGCCTTTACCTTTGCCAATTTTTACTTATACGATTGAAAATAACACCGTTAAATTTACAAATGGCTCAACTAACGCTGACAGTTACGCATGGACATTTGGCAATACCAAGACGGATACGGTACGTAGCCCAATCCATATTTATGCTCAACAAGACACTTATCGAGTTGTTTTGAAAGCAACGAATGTGTGTGGCTCAAAAGAATATTCGGCTTTACTCAATTTGAACACGCCACCCAAATCAAACTTTGAAGCGACTTCTACGAGCAGTTGCGCACCAGCATTGATTAAATTTAATAATATTTCTTCTGATAACGCCCGAAAATATTATTGGTCTTTTCCAAAAGGAAGACCTAACACTTCGGTAGAGAAGACCCCCTCAGTAATTTACGACTCGTCGGGTGTTTATGATGTCATTTTGGTTGTTGAAAATGGTTATGGGCGAGATACTTTTAAAAGGAGTGAATACATTAAAATAACGGGTAAACCAAAAGTCAATTTCACAGCTTCGGCAAATGGTTTGACCGTGAGTTTTACTAATAATTCAACCAATGCCACAACTTATAAATGGGAATATGGCGATAATCAAACTGGAACTCAAGCCAACCCTACTTACACTTATCCCGTCGGTGGTGCTTACATCGCCAAGTTAACTGCAACCAATAGTTGTGGTTCAACAGTTGACACACTGCGACTTACCTTATATACTTTGCCATCGGCAGCTGTATCTGTGAACCAAACCAAAGGATGTTCGCCTTTATCGGTTGAGTTTTCAGGTAAAAATGTAGTAGGCGTTACGGGTTGGAGTTGGTCGTTTCCAGGAGGCAACCCCTCAGTATCAACCTTGCCAAACCCACGTGTCGTTTATGACCAGCCCGGTGCTTATGATGTTGTGTTGAGCATAACCAATAGTGCAGGAACGAGTAGCGTTAAGCAAGATTCATTTATTCGAGTTGTGCCTTCGCCCAAGGCATCTTTTGATTTTAGAGTCACTCAAAATGTGGTTGAATTTTTCAATCGTTCAACCAATTCCGACAAATTTTTATGGAATTTTGGTGACGGTACAGGCTCTAATGAAAGCAATCCACCGCCTCATACCTATTATCGTAATAAGAATTATATCGTCTCTCTATTAGTTCAAAATACGGCTTGCGCTTCGGTTACAGAGCGACAAGTACCTATTTTTGGTTTAACGCCCACAAATGATGTAAATACTGAGGGGGGGCT
Organism: Saprospiraceae bacterium; assembly: GCA_043728105.1. Lineage (GTDB taxonomy): Bacteria > Bacteroidota > Bacteroidia > Chitinophagales > Saprospiraceae > JAAFJT01. The sequence continues at coordinate 13,294 of JAYTMW010000249.1, forward strand.
TAAAATCTATCCAAATCCAACCGATGGATTGTTATATTTGGATTTTACAAATGTAGAAAAGATTGATTTTCAAATGATTATATCGAATATTCAAGGACAAGTGTTAAGGAGTACGAAACTTTCCAAGGAGGTTTTACAGATCATTGATATAAATGATTTTGCGAAAGGAGTTTATTTTTTAGCTTTAAAAACCCCTGAAAAACAATGGGTAAGGAGAGTTGTGAAATTATGAGTTTGTAAAAAGAATCTTATAAATGGCGGAGTTTATTTCTGTTTCATTCCTCAAGGAATTTGTAAAAAATAATACACCCACGATGTGTTTGAAATTAGCGACAACTTGACGCAAGTTATTGAGCAATTAACTCGTTTCTTTGGGTAAATTGTTTTTTACAAATTGCCTTATCCATTAAGGTTAGGCTATATTTAAAATAGAAATTCTGAAAAATTTTTTATTTTAAACATACCCTAACCTTATTTTTTTTAAAGAATTAAAAGATAAAAAATCATTAACAGACACTCGAACAACAGGGTTAATCACCAAACACAATCTCTACACGGCGGTTTTTAGCACGACCTTCGGGACTACCATTATCTGATACAGGTTTATCAGAACCATAGCCTTGCACGTTGGCAAAACGCTCGGTCGGAAAAGCATTTTTGGCTCTTTTCATAACCCATTGACGCACCGCCACGGCACGTTGTTGAGAGAGGTTCATGTTCTCTTCGTAATTGCCTACGTTATCCGTATGCCCTTTAATTGTCATGCGTAAATTAGTGGTATTCAAGCTATTATAGATTTCTTCTAACGTATTTATACTCGCCGAAGTGAATACAGCCTTACCTGTTTCAAACTCAATATTGTAGTTTTTACGCCCAAAGACCTCGGTCATGTCGCCCGTTGTATATTTTTCTTTATAGCTTTCTGCGAGCTTTCCTTTATCCGAAGCATTATAAATTGATTTTAAAACAGACACGTCAATTGCGTCTGATACTGAGGGGTAGGTCGGTAAATCTTCGGGATATAATTTACTGATATAGTTTGAAAACAAGGCATAAACCGAAGCATAAGAGTTTGAACTATTGGGCGCAACACCCAAATCGTCCGCCACGTCTGCCAAGTTACATGAGCGAGAACCACCCACGGCTACGGTGCGCCCTTGCGGCATTTCCAACTCTTTTCCACGATATAGATCATACCAATCTACTTCGTTGCCAAACACATCACCATTCTTTTTACATCCATAGCGCAAAGCCGCATCGAAGGTTTTTACTTGGTCGCCCGCCGCTGCCAAAGCCGTTACGAAACGCTTTGTTACGTCCGCATTGGTAGTGATATATTTGTTTAAACCTAAAATCAAACAAGGCATTTGCTTCACGTTTTCACGCGTGCTCAAAAGCGACACCACATCACGACCTGTTTTGAAAACTTTTTCATCTTCGGGTGCCCACGTGGCTACGGAGTTAATTTTCACTTTAACCGTTTTGCCCGTACTTTTTCCGTCTTTCACTTCGGGTAGCTCCAAAGTTTGGTCGGCCACATAACGGTCGGCGGATTCTACGAAGGTGGAAGTGCCGACGAAATTCAAACGATTAGGGTCATAAACCGTTGGGTCAGGATTCAAAGGCACATCGTTGTCAGAAGCCCATTTTATGGCAATATTTTGATCGCCATCCTTCAAAACGACGGCACAAACGCCTCCACGAGCCTTTTGCGGGTCTTTTTTCCACGAAACTGGGCCAATAAATTTGTCTTCACCATAAGAATATCCTGCCACGTAAAAACCTTTTACGGCGTAATCGGGGTCAACGGCTTTCAATTTTTGGTCAAGAGCCACCTTGAAAGATGCCATATTATCGCCCATGATGCCGACAAAAACGGCGGGCGTTTTTGGATTACTTTTAAATTCAGTAGCGTGTTTTACAAGTTCTTCCTGCATCTTGCCATAATCATCTTGACGGATGAATTGGAGTGATACTTTATTTTTATCCATCAAACTACCAACTTTGGTTTTTGCACCACCATTGGCGTAGCTGATGTCGGTTTGCGCATTCCAACCCATGCCATAGTAAATGACTTTCGCTGCATCGGGCATAGATGCTTCCGATTCAGACGGGAACGCCAATTGGGTTAGCCCGACAGTCTGGTAATTTAAAGGGGCAGAAGAAAGAATGCTATTGGTAGCGTTGTCCGTGCGTCCGATTTCGACGACGTTGACTTTTTTATCCAACATGCCCGAATCTTTTAAAAAATAACGGGCTCCGAAGAAAACGCCACCCGTAATAGCGAGCGTAAGGAGTAATTTAGAAACTGTGGTTAAACGATTCATTTTGTATAGGATTTTTAGTTTTTAAGATATGCCTTCAAAATAGAAAGTATAGAGCAAACAACTACGCCCTTCCGTTTGTCTTAGGCTTTTCAGAATACACGACGAATATAGATAAATACACGATTACTTGGCTATTTGATACGATAAAATAATGTTATAGTTATGGATAATATGAAAGGATAGTTGTTTTTAAAATAATAGTTTTTAACATAAAAAAGCCAAAAGACGTTGCTGTCTTTTGGCTTTTTTATTTTTTATAAAAAGGAAATACAAATTTTATATAGTCCCTACCGATAATTCATTCGACAAAATAAGTTTGAATTTTTTTAAAATAAGAAGAATTGTTTGCAAATCATCGGCATTTGCAGCAACATATCCATTGCTTACAGAATAAGATTTGCCATCAAGAATCATAAAATACCACAGCTCTCCTACCACAGCACAGCCATAAAGTGGGCGTTGCTGTTCATTTTTTTCTTGTGCAATGAGCATAGCCAAAAGTAATTGTGCAATGGGGTCTTTATTTTTTTTACGAGGTTTATACTCGTGAAAATAAAAATAAGGTTGTTCTTTAAAATCAAAAGTATAGCTGCAAAGTGCATAGTCGGCAACAACGGATAATTTTTGCCCTTGCACGACTCCTTTTAGTTCAGCATCAAAAACACCTTCGAGGTCATCGGTGTCATAGTCAACCAAATCGAGAATAAAGGCAATGAATTTCATTTTCAAAGTCTCTTCATTCCAACCATTGACCCTCTTGCGTAATGTTAATCTTCTTTTTTCAAGCTCTTTTATGGTATCCGCATCGAGATTATTATCAACTGTCAACCATTGGTCTAAAAGGGGGAAATTATCCAATACATTCCTTAGACCGAAAGTTTTGACAATTAAACCTTCAACCCAATTTATAGATTCTGATGTATTTTTAGCCATTATTGATTAATTTTTACACAAAAATAAGTTTTTTAAATGAATGATAGGGGAAATTCTGAATTATACTGATAATTACATTCCGTCTTTCACGCACTCTAAACCCCTTATCATTTTTCAAAACAGTTTTTAAATCATAACTTATCAAAATAATCATAAGCAATGCCCAGACGATTCGATACCTCTTCTTTACCCAAAAGCGCAGCCATTTCAAACACGGCTGGGCCTAGCATCGTACCCGCTAAGGCAATGCGCAAAAGCGGCAACACTTCACCCATTTTCAAACCATTCTCGTTAATCCATTCCTTCCCAGCGTGTTCCATACTGAGGGGGTCGTTGAAATCGAGTGTGCCAATGAAGGTGCGCAATGCTTCAAATTTTTCACGGCTATCAGGCTTCCAACGCTTCGTAATGTTTTGATTATCAAATACTTCTACATTTTGGAAAAAATAATATCCTTTTTCTAAAAACTCATTAAAGAAGATAACACGCTCTTTCATCAAACCTGCAAAACGAGCCAAAAAGTCTTTTGACACCGTGTAACCCTTCGCAATACTGAGGGGGTAGAGTTGTTCTGCCAAAACGTCATTGGGCGTTGCCATGATGTATTGCTGGTTGAACCATTTGGCTTTTTCAAAATCGAAACGGGCACCTGAATTATTGATTTTTTCCAATGAAAATGTATCAACCAGTTCGTCCATGCTAAAAATCTCTTGCTCTGTGCCACTGTTCCAACCCAAAACGACTAAGAAATTGATGACGGCTCGTGGGTCAAAACCCAACTCTCGAAAACCGTCAAATGAATCTTCTTCGGTTGCCCCTGCCCACGAAAGCGGGAAGACGGGAAATCCGAATTTTTTACCATCTCTTTTCGAGAGTTTCCCTTTGCCATCGGGTTTCAAAATCAAAGGCAAATGTGAGAAACGAGGCATATCAGCTTCCCAACCAAACGCCTTATATATGAGTGCGTGATGCCCTGCACTTGGCAACCATTCTTCTCCTCTAATAACGTGTGTAATCTTCATCAAATAGTCATCCACGATGTTTGCCAAATGATAGGTGGGCATACCATCTGCTTTCATCAACACCTTATCATCTAATTCATTGGTGTTAAAACTGACAACACCTCTAATTAAATCATCAATCGTAACTACCTGATTTTCAACGACTTTTAAACGAATGACGTAAGGTTTGCCACTTTCAATTAGGCTTTTCACTTCTTCCGCCGATAGTGTCAAAGAGTTTTTCATGCTCATGCGTATGCCCATTGAGTATGACTGATTTGAGGCATGGCTGCTTTGCAAACGCTCCCGCATGGCTTCCAATTCTTCGGGCGTATCGAAGGCATAATAGGCGTGACCGTTGGCAATGAGTTTGTCGGCATATTTTTTATACAAATCTTTTCTTTCTGATTGACGATAAGGCGCATACTCGCCGTCACCAAAACCAATCCCCTCAGTCGGCGCAATGCCACACCATTTCAATGCCTCAATAATATAATCCTCTGCGCCTTCCACGAAGCGAGTTTGGTCGGTATCTTCGATGCGTAGGATGAATGTACCACCATGTTTTTTGGCTAAAAGATAATTATACAAGGCGGTGCGGATGCCGCCGATGTGCAAAGCTCCCGTCGGACTCGGAGCAAAACGAACTCTAATACTCATTTTTTACTATTATAATTGAGATGTTTAAAACAAAAAAAGTGCTTTTGGGGGCAAACTTATTTTGGCGAAATATTGTTCTTTTTTAGTATATCATTTAACGTTAAATTTCCCACTAACAGAAAAATTACACTTCTTTAACACAAAAAAAGCTAATATCACAAAATTTTGACTCGATATTTGCGTATATAAGTAAAATTAAATTTTTCTTTTTTTGAGAAATTCGAGAAAATATAGAAAACAAGGCAGCATTTCAACTTAGTTGAGCGTTGCTTTAAAAACAATCAGTTAAAAACTACTTTGAACTTCGCACAACAGCACATCTAATTTTACCCTTTTTGAAAAAAAATGCCTTGCTTTTTTAGGTGGGCAAAAGTACAATTTAAGCACCTAAAACCATATTTTAGTCAAATCATATTGACACAAAACAACCAATTATATATCACATAACTACAAAACCGAACAAATATGTATCTCGTTAGAACACCCAGACTGATTCAAAGTCTAATCCCCAACTATACGTGGAGTATCCCAACGGACGAAAAAGTCATGTATATTACCTTCGACGATGGGCCCATTCCAGAAATTACGCCGTGGGTTTTAGAAACACTGAAAAAATTTAACGCTAAAGCCACCTTCTTTTGTGTGGGCGATAACGTGAATAAAAACCCTACTGTCTTTCAACAAGTTTTGGCAGATGGTCACGCCATTGGCAACCACACTTTTAGCCACATCAACGGTTGGAATTCTGATAACATTCCTTATTTCCATGATGTGCGTCATTGCGCAAAATTGGTGAAATCAACGTTGTTTCGCCCGCCTTATGGTCGTTTGACTCCAAAACAGACGCAATTTTTGACACGTCATTACGATATTGTGATGTGGGATGTGTTGAGTGGCGATTTCGACCAAAACATTTCAAAAGAAGATTGTTTGAGAAATGTCATCTCCGCAGCCAAGCGAGGGTCAATTATTGTTTTTCACGATTCTTTGAAAGCGGCTGAACGCATGATGTATGCCTTGCCTCGTGTGTTAGAATATTTTGCGGCGAAAGGTTATCGTTTTGAGCATTTGAAAGAGGTAATGTCTTCACCAATGATGCAACCGCTTGTATCTGCAAGAGCTTAGGCTTAGATAAAATCACAAAATTTGATTCAATTATTCTACCGAAACCTATCCATAAAGCATTGATTTTCAACGCTTTATGGATAGGTTTTAAAGTTTTGGTCGAAGTAGTCTGCCAACTTTTTAGCAATAAAAATAGCGGCGAGGATAAGAGTATAAGTAAATGTTGCAGTCATAGAGTATCTTTATGTCAAATTTGAGTTTTTGAAAAATCGTACATCCTTAGTAAATTAGCCTTAAAATTAGAAATAAATTCGTAATGACAATTGATTTGCATACTTTTTTAAACGAATGTGTTGAAAAATATAATCGTCCCCAATTTATTGAAAATGATCCTATCAGTATTCCGCATCGTTTTTCAAAATTACAAGATATAGAAATTACCGCTTTTTGGACGGCTATGTTGGCTTGGGGTCAACGAAAAACGATTATCAACAGTGCTAATCGACTTTTTACTTTGATGGACAATGCCCCACACGATTTTATCGTAAATCATCAAGCGTCTGACCTCAAACGATTTTTAGATTTCAAACATAGAACGTTTCAACCCACCGATACGCTTTACTTTATCCATTTTTTACAGTATTTTTACAGAAAAAATAATTCTCTCGAACAAGCATTTCTACAAAATCTAACCACATCCGACACACCTGAGGTTCAAACAATCGAAAAAGCACTCATTGACTTTCATAATTTATTTTTCAATCTACCCGACGCACCGCATCGAACCCGTAAGCACGTGGCAACACCTGTGTCAAAAAGCACTTGTAAGCGGCTCTGTATGTTCATGCGTTGGATGGTGCGTGAAGATAAAATGGGTGTTGATTTTGGTTTATGGAAGACTATTAAACCTACGCAATTACTCATGCCTTTGGATGTTCATGTGGAGCGTCACGCCCGTCGGTTGGGTTTGATTGAACGCCCACAAACAGATTGGCAAACGGTTTTGGAGTTAACCAAAAACCTCCGACAATTTGATGCTAACGACCCTGTAAAGTACGATTTTGCCCTTTTCGGCTTAGGAATTGAAGAAAAATCCTTATTTTCTTGAAAAAAATCGTCAAAATACTGAGGGGTTCCTTTTGTCTTTACTTTGTGGAAAAAAGTAATAAGATTTGGCTCAATTATTGAAATAAAATCTATTGATAATTTATGAGTACCTAAACATAAGCCCAAAGACGTATCCATCCATCGAATTAAAATCATTTTATTATGAAAAAATTTACTGTAAAATCCTTAGGTATTTTATTTTTAGCCCTCATGCTCACGGTTGTTTCTTGTCGTAAAGACGAAGAACTTTTCACGAGCAAACCCTCTGAACTTTACAACGCAAAAGTAGCCAATGATTGGTTCGATATGTTTCGCACTTTGACGAGCAAAACAGCTGGTTTCACACCGCCCGTGGCTTCTCGTGCCTTCGGTTATGCGGGCGTTGCGCTTTACGAAACGGTCGTTCCGGGTATGTCTCGCTACGAATCACTTGCAGGGCAATTGACTCAAATGCCTGCTATGACGACTCCCGAAGCCAATAAAGAATACAATTGGGCCATCGCCGCTAACTATGCAATGGGCTACATTGCTCGTAATTTTTATGCCACAATGCCCGTCGACCAACTCAAAGCGGTGCAGGATTTGGAAGAAGCAACCTTGACGAGTATTGCAGGTACAACGAGCCAAGAGGTCATTGACCGCTCTAAGGCTTGGGGTGTTTTTATCGGACAAAGTGTGTTCGAATGGTCAAAAACAGACGGGGGACATGAAGGTTATACCAAAAACTTTCCACCTACTTATACACCGCCCACGGGCAGTGGCAAATGGGCTTCAACTGCCCCAGCATTCCAAAAAGCCATGCAGCCATTTTGGGGTAGCAATCGGACATTCATTCCGCAATGTGCT